>CAZNGU010000121.1:0-6337 GCA_964572325.1 uncultured Methylomarinum sp. | reverse complement strand
CAAATCGAGAGGATACAGGACGTGCTTAGTCAGAATAGCCTATTACAAAAAATAGCTCAGAATGATTACGAATATATTTTAATCGACCTGAATTCCTGCCCAGTTGATATTCCATTTTTTGAGAAACTTTGTAAATTAACAAAAACAAAAGTAAAAATAGCCTGTCAGAATCACGCTGACATTCCCAATGATTTTTTTTATCAAAAATCGATTCAAATAGCTAGTATGGACTACTCGCTACTGGCTCATGAATTAAAGAAACTTATTTTAAATAATGCCGACTTTTTGTGGCCTGGAGAGATTACAAAATTTACGCTCTATAAAAAAGAAGCTCTCTTTCATAAAGATTCAATAGGCGATGCAATTTACCTGGTCAAAGAGGGCTCTCTGCAAAGAACACTCCCTGATGGCACTATTTTAGACGACTCTATTGGCCCTGGAAAACTGGCGGGAGAACTTACTTATTTCAACCGAAAACCGAGGCAATGGAAAATTATAGCCATTAAAAACTGTACGCTCGTTAGAATCGCTTATTCTAAAATTGACAAACAACTGGAAGGCCAACCTAGCTGGATAATGCTGATGTTTAAAACACTTGCAGAGAGAAGTTTAAAATACGTCAACCCAATAACTAAATAGGTTTTTTTCTATAAATCACAATAATTTGACCTATTTCCTGAATAAGTTCCGAATGAGTATCTGCAATAATCTGCTGACAAAGTTGCTTTCTCTGTTGTTTTTCGGCACGAATCTTTATTTTTATTAATTCGTGGGTATCCAAGGTTATTTCAATTTCTTTTAAAACGGATTCTGTGAGACCGGCCTGGCCTATTGTATTAACAGGTTTTAAAGAATGAGCCTGGGTTTTAAGCTGCTTTTTTCTAACTGAATCCACATTTATTTCCATTAAAATTTAAAAAAACTAATTCTACACTACAACACTATGGCGCGTAGCAAAAGCAGTAATCAATGGATGCAAGAACACTTTGATGATGAGTATGTACAAAAGGCGCAAGCAATGGGCTATCGCTCCCGCTCTACTTTTAAATTGATTGAGATTCAACAAAAAGACAAAATAATTAAACCAGGAATGAATATTTTAGACTTGGGTGCTGCACCTGGTGGCTGGTCTGAATATGCCAGAAAAATTGTTGGTAAAAAAAACAAAGTCATTGCATTGGATTTACTTGAAATAGACCCTATTGAAGGTGTTGATTTTATCCAGGGTGATTTTAGAGAAGATGACGTCTTACAGAACCTATATAAAGTGCTTGATGGCGCGACAGTGGATCTGGTAATGTCAGATATGGCGCCAAACATCAGTGGAAATAAGGCTATGGATCAGCCCAGATCAATTTATTTAGCTGAGCTTGCCTTAGATACAACGCAAACAGTCCTTAAAAAAGGGGGAACTTTTTTAATAAAAATGTTCCAAGGTGCAGGGTTTGATGAATATAAGAAGGAGGTCGCTCATTGTTTTTCTAGCGTGACAATAAGAAAGCCAAAATCATCCAGAGCAAGAAGCAATGAAGTATATATTTTAGCTAAAGGGTTTAAATAAAAAATTTTAGCTTTATATCACTATATATACTCTTTTACGCTCAAGAACCCGTAGCTTTAGTGCGCTTAATTATCACGATAAACGTTACTGAATATCACTGAAATAGATTGCCTATTCTTGATTTACTATACATCGTGCCATCGCTATAGCATTAAGTGAGCTGGAAATAAATAATTGTCCAATATTGGGCAGGATTTTTGATTGTATTCAATTGTGTAACAATAGGCGCATAGCAGGCTATGTAAAATTGTTACACAATTTAAGACGGACAAAAAGACCCGCAAGATTGGACAATTATTTTTTTCCAGCTCCCTAAGTATTAAAAACGGGAATTCTTAATCACAAAGAGAGTGTAATTTTTATGTGCTTACAACAAAATTCTCTATATTTGTGCAGTTACACTTGCACAAGCTTTTATTTTGTTATAATCACCTGGTTTTTTAAATTATGAGGGCCGTTCCGGTCAGGGGCGAGTAGCTTGAACGATATGGTTAAAAATGTAATTTTGTGGGTTGTTATTGCCGTTGTATTGATGTCGGTCTTTAATAATTTTGGCGCGCGCTCAACACGTAGCGATAGCTCTATTTCTTATTCCCAATTTCTTGACTCGGTTAAAGCAGGCCAGGTTCAACAGGTTATCATTGATGAGCATTTTATTGTGGGAAAAATGCAGACAGGCGATAAATTTAAAACCTATGCGCCCGACGATAATCATTTAGTTGATGATTTATTAGCAAATGCTGTTGAGATTAAAGCTAAACCTCCCGAAGAGCCCTCCATGCTAATGACCCTTTTGGTGTCATTTGGGCCTATCCTATTATTAATTGCAGTCTGGGTGTTTTTTATGCGCCAAATGCAAGGCGGCGGTGCAGGCGGCGGTCGGGGCGGCCCTATGGGTTTTGGCAAAAGTAAGGCTCGAATGTTAGATCAAGAGCAAAATAAAATTACTTTTGCTGATGTTGCTGGCTGTGACGAAGCCAAAGAAGAAGTTGAGGAAATGGTAGATTTTCTTAAAGACCCTACAAAATATCAAAAATTGGGTGGAACTGTACCACGTGGTGCTTTAATGGTAGGCCCTCCCGGAACAGGTAAAACCTTGCTAGCAAGAGCTATTGCCGGCGAAGCTAAAGTCCCTTTTTTCACTATTTCTGGTTCAGACTTTGTTGAAATGTTCGTGGGTGTAGGTGCATCTCGTGTTCGTGATATGTTTGAACAAGCAAAAAAACACGCACCTTGCATTATATTCATTGATGAAATTGATGCGGTCGGTCGCTCTCGTGGTGCCGGTCTAGGCGGCGGAAATGACGAACGAGAGCAAACACTAAACCAACTATTGGTTGAAATGGATGGCTTTGAAGGACATGAAGGCATAATTGTTATTGCCGCCACCAACCGCGCAGATGTTTTAGATAAAGCCTTATTACGTCCGGGACGTTTTGACAGACAAGTGGAAGTAGGCTTGCCCGACATCAAGGGTAGAGAGCAAATTCTTCAAGTACATCTAAAAAAAGTGCCTGCCGCAGATGATGTAAAAATCAAATATATCGCTCAAGGTACGCCGGGTTTTTCAGGTGCAGATTTAGCCAACTTAATCAATGAGGCTGCTCTATTCGCCGCACGCGAAAACAAACGCCTGGTTAGCATGTCCGACTTGGAAAAGGCTAAAGACAAATTAATTATGGGCGTTGAAAGAAAGTCCATGGTCATGGATAAAAAAGAAAAGAAAATGACTGCTTACCATGAAGCAGGGCATGCCATTGTTGGTAAAATCGTACCTGAACATGACCCTGTTTATAAAGTCAGCATCATGCCCCGAGGCCGCGCCTTGGGTGTGACTATGTTCTTGCCAGAAAAAGATCAATACAGTGCCAGCAAATGCAAACTGGACAGTATGATTTCCAGTTTATATGGCGGACGTATTGCAGAAGAACAAATTTTTGGCTGGGAACAAGTATCAACAGGTGCTCAAAATGATATTGAACGAGCCACCGAGATTGCCAGAAACATGGTAACAAAATGGGGTTTATCACGTCGATTGGGACCTTTATCTTATGGCGAAGAAGATGGTGAAGTATTTTTAGGCCATTCTGTCACCCAAAATAAAACGATTGCAGATGGAACAGCCACTACAATTAATGAAGAGATAAGGAAAATTATTGATAAGAATTATCAACGTGCAGAACAAATTCTTAAAGATAATGAAGATATTTTACATACGATGGCTAAAGCATTGATGAAGTATGAAACCATTGATAAATTTCAGCTTGATGATTTGCTTGCAAGAAAGCCGGTAAGAGACCCCAAGGGATGGGATGATACGCCACCACCTTCAGATGACAACAATAAATCTAAAGAAAAGGATGAGAAAGACAACGCTTCTCTTGATGGCGCGGCAGAACAAACCTAAAATGTTTCAAAGCTAAAAAGGAGAGGCTTATAACCTCTCCTTTTTTTTGTGTTAAAGAAAATATTTCTTTACTGGAGAAATTCAATGAAAAAAAAATATTTCGGTACAGATGGTATAAGAGGCGAAGTAGGGATTCATCCTATTACCCCAGATTTTATGCTTAAACTAGGCTGGGCCACTGGACGCGTATTTGCTGAAGAAGGACATGGCTTTGTTTTAGTTGGAAAAGACACCCGTATATCGGGCTATATGTTTGAATCGGCTCTTGAAGCAGGCTTATCTGCCGCAGGTGTCGACACGCGCTTATTAGGCCCTATGCCAACCCCTGGTATTGCATATTTGACCAGAACTTTAAGAGCAAAAGCAGGCATTGTTATCAGTGCTTCTCATAATTCTTATTATGATAATGGCATTAAGTTTTTTTCAGTCGATGGCACCAAGCTACCAGATAGGCTTGAACATAAAATTGAAAATTATATTGATTCCCCCATGACGACAGTTGAATCATCTAACTTGGGAAAAGCCAGTCGATTAGAAGATGCAGCAGGGCGCTATATTGAATTTTGTAAATCAACAGTTTCCTCGCATATGGACTTTAAAAACCTGAGAATTGTTGTGGATTGTGCCCATGGAGCCACTTATCACATCGCTCCTCATGTTTTTAGCGAGGTTGGTGCCGAAGTTGTCACTATTGGCGCAGAACCCAATGGATTAAATATTAATGAGGAATGCGGGGCAACCAAACCCGAATTATTGGCTGAAAAAGTTATTGAGTATCGTGCCGATCTTGGTATTGCCCTGGATGGGGACGGAGACCGCCTGATTATGGTTGATCATAAAGGCGAAGTAGTCGATGGTGATGAACTGATTTATATCATTGCAAAATCAAAAAAACAAGCCGGTGAACTTAAAGGAGAAGTTATCGGCACACTAATGACCAACCTGGGAATGGAGCATGCCCTAAAGGAGCTAGGTATTAATTTACTACGCGCCAATGTAGGTGATAGATATGTCATGGAAATGCTGCTTAAAAATAAAGCAATTCTTGGCGGTGAAGGCTCTGGGCATATCATTTGCCTGGATAAAACTACGACAGGTGATGGCATTGTCGCTGCATTACAAGTACTGGCAGAAGTACAAAAAAGCGGCAAAAGTTTACACCAGCTTAAGTCTGGAATGAAAAAATACCCTCAAATTTTATTAAATGTCAGAATTAATAAAAAAGTTAACATGGATGAGATAGAAAGCATTAATAAAGCAGTTGCTAGTGTTGAGAAGAAACTGGCCGACAAGGGTCGCGTATTACTTCGAGCTTCAGGTACAGAACCCCTAATTCGAGTCATGGTCGAAGGTGAAAACGAGGCTGATGTAATTGAATATGGCAATTATTTAGTCGATGAAGTCAAGAAATCCGTTTAACATGCGTATGACTTTATAATATTCGTTTTTGGAGCTTGATGTGATTATACTTCATTGTCTTCATGTACTTCATGCTTATAAATTTATTACTCCCTCGATATAACGACTTCTTGTTATTATCTGGCTTATATGTTATTTTCCTTACTTTTTATAGGTTATTATTGATATGTGTTTTAGTGCAAATATGTCATTAGGGTTAGGTCTTGTTGGCCTAGCCGCTTCCACTGTGACTTTTCTGGATAAAAGTGAGCCATTCTGGGTTCGTGTCGCCCGAGCTTATGCTATCTTCCATTTTTCTCTCATGGAGTTTATTCAATATTTTGCCTATCCCGTGGCCGACCAATGTGGCTACGGTACTAATCTTTTTCTCAGTGAAATATCAACCTATCACATCAGCCTACAGGCATTAGCAATTATGCCTGCACTGGCAACATACTCCTCCGATAAAACAGCCTTGAAAAAAGCAACTTTAATAGGTATGGGCTTAAGTGGTAGTTTTCTTGTTTTCAACTTTCTGCCTTCCCACTGGCATTTATTTGATATGACCGCTAATTTTATTGGCGACTTTGTGGCCTGTATTTTTATGGGTAAATACCATGTCGGCTACAACATACCTAGTGCATTTGGTCTGATAGTCAATTGGGGTTCATTTTTTGGGCTCGCTCTAAGCGGTTTCGTTTGGAAAAACAATTGGAAAATTGCTTCCTTTCATTTGGCCGGATCAATTTTCACTTTATTTGTGCCCCAATGGTTTTTTGGTGTCTCAACCGGAGAGGCCGCTGCGATGTATTGTTTTTATTCAATTCCTTTAACCATTAGCTTCATGCCGTACTTCAAACGTTTTTTTACTGTCAAAGTAAAAGAAGCGCAAGGGGAATATGCTTAAGGGAGCTGAAAATAAATAATTGTCCAATATTGGGCAGGATTTTTGTTTGTATTCAATTGTGTAA
>CAZNGU010000120.1:2127-6342 GCA_964572325.1 uncultured Methylomarinum sp. | reverse complement strand
TTTTTCTATGCCTCACGGTTTTTTAATATAACCGCTTCAACACGCTCTAGATCCTTTTGGGTATCTACGCCTGCTTCCGGGGTTATGGCTACTATTTTTACCAAAACAGATTCACCCTGCCACAAAATTCTTAATTGTTCTAATGACTCTATTGATTCAAGCGCGGAGGGTTGCCAGGAACAATAGCGTTTTAAAAAACCGACCGTATAGGCATACATACCAATATGTCTAAGGTGAGGTAATGAATCAGACAGCTCGCCAGAATCAGCACTAAATGTTTGACGATTCCAGGGGATAGCAGCTCGACTAAAATACAATGCATATCCGGCTTTATCCAGCACCACTTTTACCGTATTGGTATTGAATATCTCTGTATTGTCTTTAATTTTGGCTGCTAAGGTGGCAATACCTGCTTTGTTTTGATTGCCCAAGGCATGGGCAACATCCTTAATATATTCGGGTGGAATAAGGGGCTCGTCACCTTGTAAATTAACCACAATAACATCATCTGACCAGCCCATAAGAGATGCGACTTCATTAATGCGCTCTGTACCACTTTGGTGGTTGGCATCTGTTAGGACTACTTTAAGACCTAGTTTTGTCACGCTATCAAAAATTCGCTGATCATCCGTTGCCACCACTACTTCTTCAGCATTAGCCTCAAGAGCACGTTGACAAACATGAGCAATCATTGGTTTGCCAGCAATTGTGAGTAACGGTTTGCCGGGTAATCGTGTAGATCCGTATCGTGCCGGGATAACAACCTTAAAAGGATGAATCATCAATTATGTTTGTGTTTGTGTAAAGCATCTATTTCATCATTTGATAATTCGCGGGCTTCTTCTTGTAACATCACCGGTATTTCATCCCTAATAGGAAATGCCAGGCCATCAGCCTTACAGATTAATTCCTGTGCCTCTTGTTGATAGATCAAAGAACTTTTGCATAAGGGGCAGGCAAGAATATCCAGTAGTTTTTTATCCATTTATTTTCTCTTTTATCAAGGTTAATAGTTTATCTATAAATTGTTGTTCAGGTTTCGCTTTTATAGGGATATACCAGTGCTTGGGGCTAGCAAAGGCAGTACATTTTACCGCATCTTTTTCTGTCATCAGAATAGGTTTATCATCTTCAAACAGAATTTCTTCTGCAGTAAATGGGTGATGATCGGGAAAAGCATGACAATCTACATTAAGCCCTTCTTGTTCAAGCAAATTGAAAAAGCGTTTGGGGTTTCCTATACCGGCTAAGGCATGACAATCCTGTTGTCTGAAATCAGCTAATAATTTTTCTTCTTTATTAACTAAGTTTATTGCTACATTACCTTTTATGACCATTGAAAATTCATTATCTTCTTCGGTAGTGCCGTTAACAATAATCAGATCCACTTTTTGGAGGCGGTCTATGGGTTCTCTTAAAGGGCCACAAGGCAACATATAAGTATTTCCAAAACGTCTTTCACCATCAATCACTGCAATTTCTATATCTCTTTGCAGAGCATAATGCTGTAGACCGTCATCAGATAAAATAATATTGCAATCCGACTTTTGTAATAGCATTTGTGCTGCTTCAACACGTTTTGGCCCTACGGCTACCGGGCAATCTGTACGCTGTTTCATGAGTATTGCCTCATCGCCTACCTGATCAGCTTTACTTTGTTTATCAATCCATTGTGGCCAGTTTTCAGCATTGCCACCATAACCACGGCTGATAATTCCGGGTTTATAGCCTTCTTCTCTTAAAAATCGAGCCAGCCATAGAATTAAGGGGGTTTTTCCTGTGCCGCCTACAGTAATATTGCCCACTATAATGACAGGTACGGCTAGTTTGGTTTTTTTTAAAATACCTATTCTATACAGGAATGATCTAAAGCGTATAAAGTCAGCGTATATCATTGAAATAGGCATGAAGTATGCTGAAATATACATTTCTCTATACCATTTGTCTTGCAACCAGCGAGTGAGTTTTCTTTTCATATATGGTTTATTTTCCTGTTCCACTTTTGGTGGCAAAAGTCACCCGACTAAAACCTAAATTAGAGGCAATATCTATAGCAGTAACCACTGATTGATGAGGCGTTTTGCCATCTGCACTAATAATAAAAGGAATTTTACGGGAGTTGCCTGCCGCCTGGATTAAAGCGCGTTTCAAGGTTTCATTTTTTTGATTGACTAATTGGTGGGGCAGGCCGTCATCTCCTGTAATAAAATAGGTTCCCTCTGCATTTATGATCAAGACAACCATCTTTTCTGCTTCTTTGCTTTCACTACCTTTTGCTTCAGGTAAATTAATTTTTAACTCGGTTTGTTGGTTAAAGGTTGTGGTGACCATGAAAAAAATCAGCAATAAAAAAACCACATCAATCATTGGCGTTAAGGTGATCTCAAGAGGCGGTCTTTTATGTCGGGAAAAGTTCATTAGCTGTCCTCTCTGTCACCGCCCATGACATCAATTAATTTTAACGCTTCTTCTTCCATCTTTAACACATACTCATCAACCAGGCGTTCAAAATAACGGTGAAAAATAAGGCTGGGAATAGCTACCGTTAAACCTGCTGCTGTCGTCAATAACGCTTCTGAAATACCACCCGCTAAAATCCCAGGATCCCCAACGCCATGTAGCATAATGGCAGCAAAAACTTTAATCATACCTACCACGGTGCCTAATAAACCCAATAGTGGCGTGATTGAAGCAATGGTACCTAATGAATTTAAAAAACGCTCCAGTTCATGAACAACTTGTCGGCCTGCTTCTTCGATGCTGACTTTCATCATTTCACGACCATGGTGACGGTTTAACAAGCCAGCTGCAAGTATGGCACCTAAGGGAGAGCTGACTTTTATGCGCCTGAGGGTTTGCTCGTTTAAATTATGATCTTTTTCCAGACGCCATATTTGTGACAACAGGGTAGGGGGCAGTATTTTTTTACGCTGTAGTGACCAGAAACGTTCGGCTACAATGCCCATGGCGCCAATTGAACACAGCATAATCGGCAACATTAACCAGCCACCATTTCTTATCAATTCAATCACTTAATATACCCTAATAAATTTTATTGTTGTCATTTTAACCTATCACTGGCTGATTTTCTCGCCCCACCCAAAGGTAAGCAATAATAAAAGCGATAACACAACATACGGAAGCACTGGCAAATACCAGAGTCGCGCCTTGTGTGTCCCAGAAATAACCGCTGAAAAAACCGCCGATCATACCTCCAAGACCAAAGCTTAAACTACTATAAAGAGCCTGGCCTTTGCCTTGATGGTGATCTCCAAAATATTGATGAACCAGGTGAATTGCCACAATATGGGATGAGCCAAAAGAAGCTGCATGTAATAATTGTGCTACAAACATCAAAGCAAAGTATTCAACAAAAAAGGCTATCAGCAACCAGCGAACTATACCTAAAACGAGACTTATCAATAAAATAGTGCGTAAAGAAAGCCATTTCAATACTTGTTTCATAAAAATAAATAATAGCACTTCAGCTGCCACACCTAATGCCCAGAAAAAACCAATAGTTGTTGAGGAATAGTCAAATTGATTCAAATAGATTGAATAAAATACATAATAAGGCCCGTGAGAAACTTGTAACAGGGCATAAACCACAAAAAAAGCAATGACTTCTGGTTGTCGGATAATTTGCAACATAGCTATTGAGCTTTCTTGCAGATGAGAAGTATTCACCTCCGGTATCATTAAGCTCACCAGCCAGATCATGATTAAAAAGCTAATGATCCATTCCGGCAAATATTCAATAGAATAGAGATCAATAAATCGACCAATAGCTAATACTGTGATAATAAACCCGATAGAGCCCCACAGTCTTATCCGGCTATAACGCTGTGGTTCTTTTTTTAAATGAAATAAGGTGGCTGCTTCAAATTGAGGCAAGGCGGCATTCCAGAAAAAACTGAAACCCACGGTAATCATGGCAATCCAGAGATAACTGTGATGATGAAAAAAACCGGCAAATATAACAGCGGCCAAAAAAGAGACAACGCGAATAATTCTAAGGCTTTTTCCGGTATGGTCAGCAATCCAGCCCCATAAATTAGGAGCTATCACTTTAGTAGCTACCATTAAAGCGGATAATTCGCCTATTTCCATGGCATTGAAGCTTAGATGCTCCAGATATAAACTCCAAAAGGGCAGGAATCCCCCTAAAGTCGCAAAATAAAAGAAATAAAAACTGGATAATCGCCAGTAAGGAAC
>CAZNGU010000120.1:0-2027 GCA_964572325.1 uncultured Methylomarinum sp. | reverse complement strand
CCCCTAAAGTCGCAAAATAAAAGAAATAAAAACTGGATAATCGCCAGTAAGGAACGGTCATTGCAGTATTGTACCGTTTTTACTGGCTGTAAGTTGGAAAGATCAAGAGAGACAACAAGCCTAAACTATTCTAATTATTTAACACTGGACGATATACTTTTTTATCTTGTACTTCGCGTATAAAAACAAGATTTATACTTCTAAGATTGAGTGAAAACGTGTTTTTGCACGCCTAATTACAAATAGGCTGAGTAGTCACATAAAAAGTAGATATTTTTAATGACAGAAATATAAGATAATGGTGCTGTTAAATGATTTTTTTCTAATACCTGCCTGATGCCAAGAAAAACTGGAAAAAGCCCCACTAAAAAAAATACCTCTAAAAAAAGTAAAGCGGTAAAAAAGAAAGTTAATAGACAGCCATTACATTGGTTTAAGAAGCAATTAATTTACTTTTTTCTAATATTTTCTTTCCTGTTTTTTTCTTATATCGGTTATCTGGATTATACCGTTAGAAAACAGTTTGAAGGTAAGCGTTGGTCAATTCCTGCCAGGGTTTACGCCAGTCCTGTTGAGATATATCAAAGCTATCAAATTTCTGCAGCAGATTTTGAAGGTTTATTACAGCAATTACATTATCGGCGAGATTACCGCTTGTCATCTGTCGGAACCTATTTCAAAAAAGGGCAAGTCATTAGTTTAAAGACAAGAAGCTTTTATTTCTCGGACAAAAACCAGGAAAGTCAGTCCTTAACGATTAAATTTTCAGCGAATACAGTTAAAAAAATAGTAAACCGCAAAACCTCACTTGAAATCCCCATTCTTAGAATGGATCCTGTGCAAATTGGCAGTTTTTACCCTACCCGAAAAGAAGATCGTATTCTAATTAAGCTGGAAACCACACCTGATGCCTTGATTCAAGGGCTAATGGCAACTGAGGATCGTAATTTTTATCAGCATTATGGTGTCTCGTTCAAAGCCATAGCACGAGCCTTGTGGGCCAATATCCGAGCAGGAGCGGTAGTGCAGGGTGGTAGTACCATTACTCAGCAATTGGCAAAGAATTTTTATCTGAGTTCTGAAAAGCGTTTATGGCGCAAGATCAATGAAGCCTTTATGGCACTGATTTTAGAATATCATTATCAGAAAGATGAAATTCTGGAGGCCTATCTCAATGAAATCTACCTGGGACAAGATGGTGCCAGCTCTGTACATGGTTTTGGCCTGGCCAGTGAATTTTATTTTGGCCGTCCCTTAAAAAACTTGCCATTACATGATATAGCCGCTCTGGTTGCCCTGGTTCGCGGCCCAACCTATTATGACCTTAGACGACATAGTGACAGGGCAATTAAACGCCGTAATCTGGTGTTGGAAGAGATGCACAAACAGGGTTATATTACCAAAAAACAAACCATTGCAGCCAGACAAGAAAAGCTCAATGTGATTTCACATACTCATCGTTCAGTGAATCGTTATCCCGATTTTCTTGATTTGGTTAAAAGACAATTAAGACAAGGGTACAAAGAAGAAGATCTAACCTCAGAAGGCTTAAGAATTTTTACTACACTGGATACCCGAGTACAAAATATCCTGGAAAAAACGATTGCCCAGAAGTTAGTAAAATTAGAAAGAAAACCGAAAAGTAAAAAGTTGCAGACAGCAGCCATTGTTACGCGTCGTGAAAATGGTGAAATTGTTGCATTAGCCGGTGGTAGAGATCCCAAAAGGGTCGGTTTTAACAGAGCCCTGGATGCTGTCAGACCCATAGGCTCACTGATTAAACCGGTAATTTATTTAACGGCACTGGAATATCCAGACCGATATAATATAACTACAATAATCAGTGATACGGCCATATCAGTTAAAGGTAAAAAAGGCAAAAACTGGCAACCTAAAAATTATGATGGTAAAGAACATGGGGATGTGCCACTACATACGGCATTAGCCAAATCCTATAATTTAGCAACAGTTCATTTGGGAATGGATATTGGTATTGCCCGAATTGCCAAAACACTCCGAAATATGGG
>CAZNGU010000119.1:0-6386 GCA_964572325.1 uncultured Methylomarinum sp. | reverse complement strand
TCGGCTGTTGATCCGGCAGAAGATAACAAAGATAAAAATCAGGAGACTGAGACAAGGATTTCCAAAGATGTATCTAGCAAGTCTGCCACAAACAGTAATAAAAAAGAAAGTAAAAAACCTGCTGCAAAAGCATCTAGTTCAATACGGGTAGATACCGGAAAAATTGATACTTTAATCAATATGGTGGGTGAGTTAGTTATTACTCAATCCATGTTAAGCCTGGTAGGTGAAACCTTTGAAGAGAACAAGATAGAACAATTAAAGAATGGTCTAGCACAACTGGAACGTCACACTCGGGAGCTCCAGGAAAGTGTAATGAATATCAGGATGTTGCCGATTAATTTTGTGTTTAGCCGATTTCCTCGTCTAGTTCATGATTTAAGCAGCAAACTAGATAAAAAAATTGAACTGGTTCTGGTGGGTGAAAACACAGAGGTTGATAAGACGGTCGTAGAACTTTTGAGCGATCCATTAGTTCATTTGGTAAGAAATAGTCTGGATCATGGAATAGAAATGCCTGCAGACCGAATAGCTGCAGGCAAACCAGAAACAGGAACAATCACATTGGAAGCCTACCATCGCGGTGGACAAATTGTGATAGAAGTCAGAGATGATGGGAAAGGCTTAAATAAAGAAATGCTTAGAAGTAAAGCTATTGAGAAAGGCCTGATAGCAGAAGACAATATTCTTACAGAAAAACAGACTTATGAACTGATTTTTATGGCAGGTTTTTCTACAGCAGAAAAGTTGACTGATGTTTCCGGGCGAGGGGTAGGTATGGATGTCGTCAGAAGAAACATTCAGGCATTAGGCGGCAATATAGAAATTTCTTCAGAACTGGGACAAGGATCGACCATTGCTATTCATTTACCGTTGACCCTGGCTATTTTAGATGGACAGTCCATAGCAGTAGGCGATGAACGCTTTATTATTCCTTTAGGCGCGATTATAGAGTCGGTAAATATCAGTAAGGACATGATTAACCGAGTCGCAGGAAAAGGCGAAACATTTAGATTAAGAAATGAGTATTTGCCTATCGTGAGAATGCATGAGGTTTTTGATGTAAAAACGGTTAAAGCAACCCGGTTGACTGATGGGCTGGTCGTAGTTGTTGACGGGCAAGGAGTTCGTTGCGGCTTGTTTATTGATGATTTGCTCGGGCAGCAGCAAGTGGTTATCAAGTCATTAGAAGCAAATTACAGGAAAGTAGAAGGTGTATCTGGCGCAACAATTTTGGGTGATGGTTCTGTTGCGCTTATTCTGGATATACCTGGATTAGTACGCTTATCTAATCAATGAGAGACGGGGTTTAAATTATTTTATTTTGCTTGCATTTACTTAATGGATTTGGAACCTTTGTGTACATATTATGTTTTATCTGGTTTTCTTTACACTTAACAAGAATACAGTATGGTAGAAATAGCTGAAACAATGGATATCGAGCACATAAATACAGAACAACTGGAAAATCAGATTCAGTTTTTAAGTTTTGTATTAGGCGATGAAGAATATGCAGTTGATATTTTGCGAGTTCAGGAAATTCGCAGTTGGGAGCCGGTATCTCGTATCCCTAATGTGCCTGCCTATGAAAAAGGTGTAGTTAATTTAAGAGGAGCCATTGTTCCTATTATTGATTTACGAGAGCGTTTTGGTTTAAATCACTTGGCCTATTCACCGCTGACTGTGGTGGTGGTATTACAATCCACCACAGATGAAGGCAAAATGCGCATCATGGGGGTTGTTGTTGATTCGGTTTCAGATGTGATTGATGTGGATAAAAAAACCATACAGAGCCCACCAGATTTTGGCACAAAAGTAAGCACGGAGTTTATTAATGGGCTGATTTCGGTAAATGAGCGAATGGTTATGTTACTTGAAGTTAATAAATTACTAAAATTAGATGGCGTAAATGAAGACGATGAAAGTTAATAACAATATAAGCTGCCTGTTGGCTAAGGAGTTAAACAATGAAAGTTAATATGCCAGTGACCGACCATGAAGTGCTAATGGGTAAAAGCGAAATTCTTGTTACTCGAACCGATTTAAAAGGCATTATTACTTATGCGAATGAGGCTTTTATTGCTATTAGTGGCTTTAGCAAGGAAGAATTAGAAGGCAAAAACCATAATGTGGTAAGACATCCCGACATGCCTGCTGCTGCATTTGAAGATTTGTGGAGATCTAACAAAGAATCCAAACCCTGGACAGCTCTAGTTAAAAATAGAACTAAAAATGGTGACTTTTATTGGGTTGAAGCTAATGTAACCCCGGTATTTAAAAACGGTAAAGTAGCCGAGTTTTTATCGGTACGCTATGCCCCCAGCCGGCAGCAAATTAAGGATGCAGAATTATTTTATGAGCAATTAAATGCCAATAAAGCCCAAATGAGACCTAAAGGATTGGCATTATTAAAGAAAAATATAAGTGAAATGAAGCTGGGCTATAAAGGTTTGCTGGTACTGGCTGGTTTTTTATTGCCCATTTTTTATTTAATGAATCAATTATTTCAGCTGGGTTATCATCCTGCTAATCATCCGGGTTTGGCTATAGTGGCTTGTATAAGTTTAATAACTATATATATAGGTTTCAATATGATGAGGGATGTTGGTAAGACTCTTGAATCAGCCATTGGGGTGACTTATGCCCTGGCAGGTGGATATTATAGAAACAAGATTGACCTGAACCGAAATGATCAAATCGGTGATTTTAATAGAGCTTTATATAGTATGCAAGTTAAGATGAATGCCGATTTATCTGAAATCACGGAAACAGCTACTGCTTCAGAACGTATTAAACAAGCGCTGGATCAAGTAACAGGTAATGTGATGATGGCAGATGCCGATCTGAATATTATTTATATGAATAATGCAGCCGTTGAAATGTTTAAAAGAAACGAAGCTGATTTTCAAAAGGACTTGCCGAATTTGAATGTAGATACTTTGATCGGTACCAATATAGATGTATTTCACAAAGACCCCTCTCACCAACGGGGTTTATTAGCTAGAATAACCGAAACAGTACGCGCTGATCTCATGATTGGTGGACGTTCTATGGTGGTTATTGCAACACCGGTGATTGACGGTGATAAGCGATTAGGTACAGTGGTAGAGTGGATAGATAAAACCCAGGAAGTTAAAATACAGGAAGAAATTGATAGCATTGTTAATAATGTTAAATTAGGACAATTAGAAAACCGAATTGACCTAGCCGATAAAGAAGGTTTTTTTGCCCAATTAAGTACTGGCATTAATGATTTAACCGATGTAGTGGAGCAAGTAATCAGTGAAATTGCCTATGTGATGAGCGGTGTTGCGGAGGGTGATTTAACTCGTGAAATAACAAAAAGCTATCAAGGTACATATGCAACATGTAAAGAAGATATTAATAGCAGTTTACATAAACTCAGTGATGTTTTTGGGCAGGTTAAGCAGTCTGCAGAGTTTATTAACGATTCTTCACAGGAAATTGCCAGCGGTAATAATAATTTATCGCAACGGGCAGAACAGCAGGCCGCTAATCTTGAACAAACAGCCTCCAGCATGGAAGAGTTAACCAGCACGGTAAAAAATAATGCAGATAATGCTCAGCAAGCGGATCAAGTGGCATCGTCGGCACGCCAACTTGCAGAAAGCGGGGGTGAAATTGTAGCATCAGCAATTTCTGCCATGGAAGAAATTAATGATAGCAGCAATAAAATTGCTGAAATAATTGGAGTGATAGATGAAATAGCATTCCAGACCAATTTATTAGCATTGAATGCCTCAGTGGAAGCCGCCAGGGCAGGAGAACAAGGGAGAGGCTTTTCGGTTGTGGCAACAGAAGTACGAAATCTGGCTCAACGCAGTGCAACAGCAGCCAGAGAAAGTAAAGAGTTAATTCAAAGCAGTGTACAAAAAGTACGTTCTGGAACAGAGTTTGTTAATCAAACCGGTAAGTCTCTGACCGATATTGTAACCGGCGTAAAAAAAGTGGGCGATATTGTGGCTGAAATTGCTGCGGCAAGCTCGCAACAATCACAAGGTATCGAACAGGTTAATCAAGCCGTTGCTCAAATGGATGAAATTACTCAACAAAATGCAGCATTGGCAGAACAGGCTTCTGCAGCAAGTGTTTCTATGAGCGAACAGTCAAATCAAATGAGCCAACTATTAGCCTTTTTTAAAATAGCAGGGCAGTCGTCGGCTAATGTAGCCATAGCTCCTCAAATGCAAGCTTCAAATAATCAGAACCAGGCAAATAAAAGCGCTTCTAATTCAAACAGAACAGCCGTACCTATGAGTCAGCCAGCGGCTATTGTTAGCCCAGTTTCCGGTGATGATGACAATGAATGGGAAGAATTCTAAAAACCATCCTTTGTTCTTGTTCCCATACTCCACGTGGGAATGCAGTTTGTAACGCTTCGCGTCACAGGATGCAGAGTGTCCTTATATGAATTCCTACGGAGACCGTGGGAACTAGAAAAATTAAAATAATTGTAAATGATGAGAATGATTTGGAATTTTCAATATGGCAAGTGAACAAAAGATTGAACAATTTTTAACTTTTGAATTTGCCAATGAGTCCTATGGGGTGGAAATCCTTAAGGTTCAGGAGATTAGAGGTTGGGAACCTGTCAGGGATATTCCTAATACGCCAGACTATATTAAAGGTGCGTTAAATTTGCGCGGCACGATTGTGCCTATAATTGATTTACGTGAACGTTTTGGAATGGAAAAAACGGAATATTCACCTATGACTGTGGTCATTGTGCTTTGTGTTGAAAATGGGCAAGATACAAACGTCATGGGTATTGTCGCTGATGCAGTTTCAGATGTACTGGATATTAAACTTTCTGAGATTAAGGAAAGTCCTAAATTAGGCGCAAAAATAGATACGCGCTATATTCGGGGCATGTATGTTGGTAAAACAAAAATGGTGATGTTGCTTGATTCTGACAAATTGCTGGATCCTGACGGCTTTGAAGGTATAAGTAATTTGTAATGAAGTCAAGAACTGTCGTTGTTGCTATTATTAATCAAAAAGGGGGGGTGGGGAAGACTACAACATCAACTAATTTGGCACATGCAATAGCAAAAACAGGAAAAAAAATCACCCTTATTGATCTGGATCCCCAGGGACATCTTGGTGTTTCTTTTGGCGTGGTCAATCCAAAGCTTCCAGGGGTTAATGAAGTGATGTTGGGTAAATATAAAATCACAGAATGTTTAATCCCCGTCAGAGATAATTTGCAAATGCTGGTTGCGGGTTCCAGATTACAGGAAATTGAGCAATTATCTGAAGGGGGGGTTAACCGGGGGCATTTATTACGCAAGGCATTATATAAGCAATGTCTGGATCAGGATTATATTTTTATTGATTGTCCCCCTTCTTCGGGCTTGTTAGTTGCCAATGCTTTATTTGCTGCCGATGAAATTTTAATACCGATGACTAGCGATTTTTTAGCTTTGCAAGGCTTATCTCATATGATGGCAACAATAAAACGCTTTGAAACCGCATTGCAGAAAAAATATAGACTATTTTTAGTGATGTCCCGCTATGCCAGTACTCGTAGAATATCAAAAGAAGTGCTTAGTACCCTATTAGCGCATTTTCCTGAGCAAATTTTAAATACAGTGATTAGGGAAACAGCATTACTGGCAGAGTGCCCAAGTTTTGGCAAAACAATACTTGAATATCGGCCAAGAAGTCGATCTGCACGGGATTTTAAAGCATTGGCGCAGGATTTTTTGCAACAGAAGGTGATGTAATGGCCGAGAATGATGATAAAAATTTAATTGGATTTGATCCTCTAGCCTGGATGGAGGGTGAGCCGGAAGAAAATAATCAGAAAAAAGAAAAAGAAGCAGAAAATAATGTGGACGACAATCAAATAGTACTGGAATCTATACTTAATATACAAAATGTCAACAAGTTATATGAGCAGTTAAAAAACAGTTTGGATGAACATAATAAAATCGAAATTGATGCCTCAGCTGTTGAACAAATTGACACCGCTAATTTGCAGGTGCTAGCTGTACTAAAACAGACTGCAGTTAAATTACATAAGGAAATTATTTTTGATTTTCCATCTGATAAATTTCTTGAATCTGCAGAGCTCTTGGGCTTGTCTGAAATTTTAGAACTTGATCATGCTGCAGCAGGGTTTTTTTAAAGTTGGCTGGTATCTAAGTCCTTAAAGATTGTTTTTTTACCATGAAGAGTATGAAGAGTATGAAGGGGAGAGAGTTCAGTGCTTTGTCAAATAAGGTGATTACTTGTGCCATTGAAGTTCATAAAGCATTAGACCCTAGGTGCCTGTCCGAGAACAGATAACCTGCTACGGAAAAATCCCTTTGGCCATTTTTTCCGTTCATTTTCGTTAAATAGCGCAACTATTCGCCTCAAAT
>CAZNGU010000118.1:0-6423 GCA_964572325.1 uncultured Methylomarinum sp. | reverse complement strand
AATTGTTATTGGTTCATTAGCTGCTTTAATCCAGATTTTGAGATTAAAGTCAGATTATGCGCAATTAAATAAACAATTAAAAAGAACAAATAAGTAACCAGGAGTTTTTAACCTGAATAAATTAGTTGCTCACGATTTCTAGTATAAACGCATGAGTACACAGTGCTCTAGGCATACTGTTGTATTCTGGAAACGACTCCTCAATAAAAGCTTCTCGGCAACTGTTCCTCGGTAATTGCTCCTCGATAATAGCTCCTCGACAACTGCTCCTGCGTTGTTCTACTACATGCCATCCTTGGCATTATGCATTCTCCCCGGTCTTTGTTTCTTCCGACTCGACTCTACCGGTTCCTTCCTTGGGAGTGGTACTTACGGGCAGCCTTAGTGCTTTGATCTCACATGCCATCCATGCATTATTACTCCATTACACTCCCTCATTCCTAGAATAATTAGTTGACCGCTCAGATCAGTTATAAGGCATTGAACTATATGTTTAATATGCTTTGTCGTAAGCCAGCTATTTGGAGATGTAAAATCGCTTCACGGATTTTGCGTCCAGATTTTCTACAAAATTCGTACCCAACTGATTTTTCTAGGATAATCGCTATTCACCATAAAATGTAGCTCAAAATACCCACTGACCAATGAGCGATGTTTCCTGCCGCAACTTATCGCTGTATCATCAAGCTTTATTCAAGAAAGCTTATATGCTATAGTTGTTTCTAAATGAGAATGATTGCTAATAAAATTGTTTATTAGTATTGAGTTTCAAGCTTAACAGGGTTTATTATTTCTTCATGTCTATTAGTTTAAAAATGCTTGCTATTGGTGATCACGGTAAAATTGCTGGTTTTGATAAAACCGGTAAAGCCTATAGAAAACGCTTACTAGCTATGGGTTTAACGCCGGGAACTGACTTTGTAGTTACTCGCTTTGCACCCTTGGGTGACCCTGTTGAAATAAAAGTTCGGGGGTTTTCCTTAACTTTACGAAAAAATGAAGCCGCAGTATTGTTAATTGATAAGATATGACTATTCATTCTACTATTGGTGTTGTAGGAAATCCTAACTGTGGAAAAACCACATTATTTAATGTGTTAACAGGTTCTAAGCAACATGTTGGAAACTGGCCTGGGGTGACTGTTGAGAAAAAAACAGGGGATTACAGTTATGCTAACAAAAATATTCGGGTTGTTGATTTACCGGGGACTTATTCATTAGAAGCGGCAGATGACCAGGTTTCATTAGATGAAAAAATAGCCCGTGATTATGTCGCATCAAAACAAGCTGATTTAATTATTAATATTGTTGACGCATCAAATATAGAAAGGAATCTGTATCTAACCTCCCAGCTTATAGAAATGCGTGTACCTATGATAGTGGTTCTCAACATGATGGATGCAGTTGAGCAGCGAGGGATTAAAATTGATACCGAGTTTTTGTCTAAAAAATTAGCTTGCCCCGTTGTTCCTATCGTCGCTTCAACAGGTGCTGGTGTAGATAAGTTATACGTTGCTATTGATCAGGCGTGTATAAATGCAGCTATACCGCAGTTAAACATTAAATATACTCCAGTAATAGAGCAGGCTATTACTACATTAACGCTGTTATTAGAAACCCAGGCAAAAACCAGTAACTGTGATATACGCTGGCTTGCAATGCGATTATTAGAAGATGATACTTTAGCTAAACAAATTGCAGGCAATGAGGTAACAACTCTTGTAAAAGAACTGCAGCAAACTATTGAAACAGAAACAGATGATGAAATTGATATTTTAGCTGCCGATGCCCGTTATGGTTTTGTTAATCAATTAACACAACAAAGTGTTTGTCGATTAAATGAGGTTTCCCGGCACACCTCGGATAAAATAGATCGAATTGTTTTAAACCGGTTTCTAGGTATACCCATATTCTTGTTAGTGATGTATGCCATGTTTGTGTTTACTATAAATATAGGGAGTGCATTTATTGATTTTTTTGACCTTGCTGTTGGCGCTATTTTAGTTGATGGGCTTGCTATTGTTTTGACTAATATGAACTGGCCTGAATGGTTGATTGTATTAGTGACAAATGGTTTAGGTGGGGGCGTGCAGGTTGTTGCTACATTCATTCCCATCGTTGGTTTTTTATTCATGTTTTTATCTGCTCTGGAAGATTCGGGGTATATGTCCAGAGCGGCTTTTGTGATGGATCGCTTTATGCTGATGATAGGCTTACCGGGAAAATCTTTTGTACCCATGATCGTCGGTTTTGGTTGTAATGTTCCCGCAATCATGGCAACACGCACATTAGATAACCAGAGTGATAGAATTCTGACAAATTTGATGAATCCCTTTATGTCCTGTGGTGCAAGATTACCGGTATATGCTCTATTTGCAGCAGCTTTTTTCCCCGTTGGAGGGCAGAATCTGGTTTTCGGACTGTATTTATTGGGTATTGTTATAGCCGTGTTAACGGGTTTAATTATGCGGTATACCCTGTTTAAAGGAGACGCTACTCCTTTTATTATGGAGCTGCCAACCTATCATATGCCCACATGTAGGGGTGTCTATACAAAAACATGGGAAAGACTGAAAACCTTTATATTTAATGCGGGTAAAGTTATTGTTCCTATGGTATTGGTTCTTAATTTTCTAAATGCATTAGGTACAGATGGTAGTTTTGGACAGGAAAATAGTCAAAAGTCGGTATTAAGTGAAATTGGTCGTTCTTTAACACCGGCATTTAAACCAATGGGAATAGCGGAAGATAATTGGCCAGCTACAGTAGGTATTTTTACCGGTGTGTTGGCTAAAGAAGCCGTAGTAGGGACTCTGGATGCGTTATATAGCCAAATGGCAACGGGAGCATCAAATTCTGAAGAGAATGAGTTTAACTTAACACAGGCATTACTAGAAGCATGTGCTACGATTCCGGAAAACCTGGCCGCTGTTATGGATAACCTATTAGACCCACTTGGAATAAATATAGGGAATGTATCCAGTCTTGATATGGCTGCCGAAGAGCAAGAGGTTACGACAGGAACGTACACAGCTATGCAGGCAAGCTTTGATGGACGAGCGGGTGCATTTGCTTATCTGTTATTTATTTTGTTATATGCACCTTGTGTTGCTGCGACTACTGCAATTTATAGAGAAACCAGTGCTGGCTGGGCAATTTTTGTACTTTTCTGGACAACAGGCTTAGCCTATATAACCGCTACAATTTTTTATCAGACGGCTACATATACCGAACATCCAGCTTATTCTGCTATGTGGATAGCTGGACTTATTTCCATTTTTTTATGCGTTCTGGCGGGTTTATGGTTTTATGGCAAGTCTTTCAAAGTCGATGATATAAAAGAAAATATCCATGATCTTATCTGAGTTAAGAACTTATCTCAAACTAAAGAAACGGGTAACCTTAAATGAACTGGTTATCCATTTTAATATGGAGGCTGATGCACTTAGAGGTATGTTAGGGAAGTGGATTAGTAAAGGGAAGGTACGGCAATTGCCCGTTGGTCCAGGATGTGGGACTAGTTGTTGTAAATGTGACCCTACATTGACTGAGTTTTATGAATGGAATGATTAAGAGCAGGGGAAAGGTGCAGGGTTAAAGGTTCAAGAGCAAACGAGTAGTCTAACAATATTGGTTTGATGGATAGAAATACTGTAGGTTGTATTTTTTCGCTATGCTAAAAAGTCTAACCCAACCTCCAGGAAACATTATATCTATCAAACCAATATTGTCAGACCACTAGCGCAAAATTTAAAGCTTAGTTATTTCATGTTTTTTCAGAATATTTTGATAAGTACCATCACTTTTCATAGTTTTCAAAGCTTTATTAAATTTCGTAATAATCTCTTTATGCTTTGGATTTGATCTGCTCACAGCAATGTGAACGCCTCTTTTAATTAACGAATTTGGTAGGAATTCCAGATCTTTCATTTTGGTTTTCATATACTTATTGATTTCATAACGAATTTTACGCTCATCTCCAACCGTCATGTCAATTTTCTCTTGTGTAAGAAACAGCAGATTTTGAATCAAATGATTTTGCTGCAATCTAATAAAATTCTGTGCCCACAGAAAATCATCTCGATAAGCATAACCCTTGATTGTTCCAATGATTAGGTGATCAAGATCGTTCAGCGTGTTGAATTTTATCTCAGTATCAGCTTTTCTTTTGATGAACTTGATATCATGAAACAGATAAGGTTCACTAAAGGCAAAATCTTTTTCTCTTTCATCAGTGCGCCAGACCGAACCGAGAACATCATAAACACCAATAAACGCGCCTTCATAGGCGCGTGGCCATGATTCAAATACAACGTTTGTTTTATAGCCTGCCCGTTCAAAGGCTGTGTTGATAACTTCAATAGATAATCCCTTGCCCGGTAGGTCATTTCCAATATAAGGGGTTTCTTCTTTGGCAACGATGCTTAACGCTGAAACCAGCTGTGAAAAGCAAAGCAGGAAAACAAAAGGGATCAGATTTGTTGTTGATATTTTCATTTTATATAACTGAATGGATTGTTTAGGTTTAAAATGTAGCGAATTAAGTAGTAGTTTTTATTTTAAAGTGATCAAGAAAAACAAGGAACTCACTGAATTTAGGTAGGTGTAATAACTGTTGTTTATATCATACCCTATCAATACAACAAAAAAATACCTACGCCAATGAATATTAATATCAAATGCACCAGGAATCTTTATAAATGTTAAACCAGATTAAGTTATTTTTTGATCAGCATATTGCTCTTCCCGCACCAGACCAGGTTACAGAGGAAAGTCTGCACCTTGCTTGTGCCGCATTATTTGTAGAAATGATGTATATGGATGATAAAACGCGTGTTGAGGAGCAGGATATGATTTTAATAAGTGTGAGAGATATTTTTTCACTCTCTGTTGAAGAGGCAAACACATTAATTGTTCTGGCAACACAACAAAGAAAGCAGGCAACCGATTATTATCAGTTTACTTCATTGATTAATAAAGGATTTACTCAGGAACAAAAAAACACGCTAATTAAAACATTATGGAAAATTGCTTATGCCGATGGAGAGTTAGATAAGTACGAAGAAAATATGGTGCGGAAAATGGCTGATTTACTTCATGTGCCTCATCAGGAATTTATTAAAACTAAAATCCAGGTTAATGGCGGATAGGGAATTAGTTGTTAAGTATGTAGGAGGCCTGCCCTCAGGCCGATCGAGTATTGTAAAGCCTTTGCTTTTATCATCGCGCCGGGGGCGGACGCTCCTACGTCGAAACTCGCATCGTTAATAGATTGATACCAATTATACTGATAACTACTGAATGTCTTGACTAAGTAGGTAATTTTCATAGCTACCCCGGAAATCAATGATTCCGGTGGGTGTGAGTTCCAGTATGCGAGTTGCTAATGAGGATACAAACTCGCGGTCATGGCTGACGAAGAGTAGGGTGCCAGGGTAATTTTCCAGCGCCAGATTCAGTGATTCTATAGATTCCATGTCAAGATGGTTTGTGGGTTCGTCCATCACCATGATATTAGCCCTTTGCAGCATGAGTTTACCAAATATCATGCGGCCTTGTTCACCACCGGAAAGAACGCTTACCTTCTTGTCAATGTCGTCCTGAGAAAATAACAGGCGACCTAGTATTCCGCGAATTGCCTGGTCATCATCGCTGGGTTTACCCCATTGTTCAATCCACTCGAATAGCTGCATGTCTTCTTCAAAGTCGGCTGCGTGATCTTGAGCATAGTAGGCAATTTCTGAATTTTCAGACCATTTGACTGTGCCTGCCGAGGGTTCAATTTCTCCCATCAGGCATTTCAATAAAGTCGTTTTCCCTATACCGTTTGGACCGATAATAGCGACACGTTCACCTACTTCTACCATTAAATCAAGATCATTAAACAGGTCTTTATCAAAATGTTTGCCCAACCCTTCTAGTTCAAGTGCCAGTCGATGGAGCTTTTTATCTTGTTCAAAACGAATATAAGGATTTTGACGACTAGACGGTTTTATTTCTGCCAGATTAATTTTTTCAATTTTTTTGGCGCGGGATGTTGCCTGTTTTGATTTTGACGCATTTGCAGAAAAACGGCTGACGAAGGCTTTGAGTTCGGAAATCTGCGCTTTCTTTTTGGCATTATCAGCCTGTAGTTGCTCAGTTACCAGTGTAGCAGCCGTCATATATTCATCATATGAACCTGGATACAAACGTAGTTCACCATAGTCTAAATCTGCCATATGTGTACATACGCTATTCAGAAAATGTCGATCATGCGAAATAATGATCATGGTACAGTTACGTTCGTTTAACATACCTTCTAACCAGCGAATGGTATTGATGTCGAGGTTGTTGGTGGGCTCGTCCAGCAACATGATGTCGGGTTCAGAAAATAAAGCCTGTGCAAGTAATACACGCAATTTCCAGCCGGGTGCCACTTCAG
>CAZNGU010000117.1:0-6434 GCA_964572325.1 uncultured Methylomarinum sp. | reverse complement strand
TAATTGACAGTCCTAAGTTCGTATTATTCGGTGTAAAGTCTCTGTTATGCGGTTGGACCTAAAAGGGCTTCTACCCCTTAATCCAGTTTAGATAACGTTATGCGTATAAAAGGTCTGTAAAATAATTCATGCTTTTTTGCTAAACTAAACCGTTTAGTTTAGTGTGTTCTATTTAAAACGAGGCTATTTATAGGCGAATGACTTTAGAATTAGTAAATATCAAACGACAATCCATTGTTGCAGGCGCGACACGCATGTTTCTTGAATATGGTTTTAATGCCAGTAGTATGGACAAAATCGCCCAAGCTGCCTCTGTTTCTAAAGCCACTTTATACAAATACTTTGACAGCAAAGATGCGCTGTTAGCGACTGTTATTGAAAATTTATGCCTGAATTTATTTCAGGTAGTGGATGATGCTTCAACAGAAACTGAGAGCATTGAAAACATCCTTAAAAAAATTGCATTGGCTTTTGTTGATTTGATTTTTTCTGATGATGCTTTGAGTATGTATCGATTGATTGTTGCTGAATGTCGAGGTTTTCCACAGTTAGGTCAGCTTGTATATGACAGCGCACCTAAAGTAGTGAATACCCAATTAATCACTTATTTAGATTCTTTAAATCAGCGAGATGAGGTGAATATTTTAGATGTCAGTTTTGCAGCAGATGCGTTTACCAGCTTGCTTAAAGGTGAATTACATTTTCAATGTTTACTGGGAATTAGAGCAATACCTACCTCTGAGGAAAAAAAAGCGCATGTAGAACAGGTTGTTAAACTTTTCATGCAAGGTTTTGTTCATGTTCATTAATAAATACAATTTCTTATTAATCTTACTTATTTTTTCCAAGCAAGTGATGGCAACAGAGACTTTGGAACAAGTCATTGCAGATGCGCTGAATAAAAATCAACTTATACATGCCGCTAAGGCTGATACTCAAGCTTCTGAGCAACAACTTTTTGCCTCAAAAGGGCAATACCTTCCAAAACTCAGTATATCCAGTGGCTATTCTCAATTTGATAAAACGCCATTGGCAAAAGCAAATTTTGGTGGACAATCCGTGCGGTTCCCAATGAGTCAAGCAGGTAGCTTTAATGCTCAGGCAATGGTTTCTATCCCTGTTTTTACCAGTGGTAAAATTCAACATAGCATTGATGCGGCAAAAGCGGTTAATTTAGCCACGCAACATAATGAAGTCGCAACCACTTTAAATATTAAACTAAAAGTTGCTAATGCTTTTATTGCTATATTGCGGATACAAAAAAGCTTAAGTGTTGCACAAAGCCATGTAAGTAATCTTAAAGCGCATGTTAAGGATGTAAATAACCTTTATCAGCAAGGTGTGATTGCGCGTAATGATTTATTAGCCACCAAAGTGGAATTAAGTAATGCTGAACAGCTTGTTATTCAACAAAACAATCAATTAGATATTGCAAAAGTACAGTTTAATCAATTGTTAAATCGCAATTTAAGCGATGAGGTTGATCTTGTTGAGGCATTTCCCGAAGTCTCAGGCGATGATTTAGCCATATTATTTAAACAAGCCTTAATACAACGCCCTGAACTTGAGGTTTTGGCTGAACAAATACGTTCATTAGAAGCACAGGCGCAAAGTGAAAAAGCCAACTTATTACCTCAAGTTAATCTTAATGGCGGCTATCAATATCAAGAAAATGAATATCAGGCATCTGAGGGATTATGGATGGCTAATATTACTCTAAACTGGACGTTATTTGATGGTTCAACCAATCATCGAAGTCAAGCGGTCAAGCGACAAGCCCTTTCTTTAAAATCTCAACGTGATGATTTGATCAGTAATATTCATTTACAAGTTCGCCAAGCTTGGCTTGATATTCAAGAAACACTGAAACGAATAGAGGTAGCTAAACAAGCGATTGAACAAGCTGATGAAAACCTAAAGGTGAGTACTGAACGTTATCAACAAGGTCTGGCGGTACACACAGAAGTCCTCGATGCGGAAGATTTGCGTACCCGTATTTACAATAATTTTCATAATGCTGAATATGATTCAGCAATGGCTAAATTGAATTTACGTTATGCACTGGGGATTTTATAAATGCGCTTATCTTTTTACTCATCTGCAACACAGTCTTTCATTCGGAATAAGCCCATACTTAGTTTTACAAGATTTTATATTAAATCGCTTTTAGGGTTCATTTTATTATCTGCTTTGGTTGCGTGTGATAACGGGATTGAATCAACCCCTGAGCCTATACGCACCGTTCGTGTTGAGACAGTTTCAAAGAGTAATCCGCTTTCTCAAAGACGTTTTGTTGGGCGTATTGATGCAATTAGTACAGTTGATTTATCATTTCAAGTGTCAGGTCGCTTGATTAAATTACCTTTGCAAGAAGGCAAGGTAACTCCTAAAGGCAATTTAATTGCCGCACTTGATTCAAACGATTATCAGTTGGCAGTACAGCAAGCGCAAGCGCAATTTAATCTGGCAAAATTAGACGTTACCCGAAAACGAAACCTTTTTAAGTCGGGGTCTTTTCCTAAAGCATTACTTGATGAGGCTGAAACCAGTATTAAATTACACCAAGTAGCCTTCAAAACCGCACAAAGGAACTTATCTTATACGCGCATTACAGCCCCTTTTGATGCCTTAATCAGCCAACGCTTAATTGATAATTATACCAATGTCGCGGCGCACCAAGCGATTGTTCGCATACAACAATTAGATGAATTTCGGGTACGAATTAATATTCCTGAAAAAATGATTAAGTTATTGGATAAAAAAGATAGCTTTAAAGCAGTTGCGGTTTTTAAAGACCGCCCTAAACAATATTTTCCATTAGTTTATCGTGAGCATATTACTGAGGCGGACAGTGTCGCACAGACTTATGAAGTTATTTTTGGACTATCACGCGAACATAACCAGCATGTTTTATCGGGTATGACTGTTGGCGTTATTATTGAGAGCAAATCAGTTACTCAAGATATTAATATTTCAATTCCTATTTCTGCTATTGATTATGATGAACAAGGAAAAGCGAGAGTATGGTTGTTTGACTCTAAAACAGAAAAAGTTTCACCTCAAGCCGTTACTTTAGGCGCGATTAATCAAAATAAAATAGCCATACTCTCTGGACTTAAAGCAAACAATCAAATTGTCACCGCAGGGGCGCATTTATTGCGAAAAGACATGATTGTAAAACGTTTCACTTCATTTTAAAGGACTGTTCGATGAGTTTTGAAATTGCGCGTAGTGCGATAGAACGTCCTGTTAATATATGGTTACTGGTTTTACTTTGTTTTATTGGTGGCTTGTGGGGATTAGAGAGTGTAGGGCGACTCGAAGACCCTGCCTTTACCATTAAACAAGCATTAGTAGTGACAACTTACACAGGGGCAACAGCTCTGGAAGTAGAGCAAGAGGTAACAGAATTATTAGAATCAAAAATCCAACAGTTACCACAAATAAAAAGGATTACCTCAAAATCTAAAGCGGGCGTATCAAAAATTACCGTTGAAATTAAAGACACTTTCGATAAAAATACCATGCCGCAAGTTTGGGATGAGCTACGACGTAAAGTGGCTGATGCTCAAAAAAGCTTACCTAGTGGTACTCAGCCCTCCATTGTGAATGATGATTTTGGGGATGTTTACGGTATTTTTTACGCTATTACTGCCCCTGAGTTTTCACACAAAGAAATTCAAGACATTTCTACCTTTTTACGCAGAGAGCTATTAACCATCCCTAATGTAGCGAAGGTGGAAACGGCTGGCGAGCGTACAGAAACCATTTATATTGAATTAGGTAGTGACCGTATCACTCGCTTAGGCTTATCTACGCAACAAGTTTTTTCTATTGTGCAATCTGAAAACACCGTAACGGATGCAGGGGCTATTACCCTTGATGGGCGACGTATTCGCATTGTATCAGGTGAAGGTTTTGATTCATTAGCGCATATTGAATCTTTACGCATTGGTAAAGCGGGAACAACCGAACAAGTTAGCTTAATAGATATTGCAACCATTACGCGTGAAGCCACTGAAATTCCTGAACATCTAATTAGATTTAATGGTAAAGATGCTTTTACATTGGCAATTTCTGGAATTTCTGATGCCAATATTGTCACCGTAGGAAAAGCAGTTGAAGCGCGTTTAAAAGAACTCAAAGCTCGCATTCCTCTTGGGGTTGAAATTCATCCTATTTATGAACAGCATAAGGTCGTAGAACACGCAATTGATAGTTTTATTAATAGCCTCATTATCTCAGTGGCCATCGTTGTTACGGTCTTATGTTTAATGATGGGCTGGCATATCGGGCTGATTGTCGGCGCAACCTTATTGCTGACTGTTTTAGGTACTTTATTATTTATGAGCCTGTTTGGCATTGATATGGAACGCATCTCTCTAGGGGCTTTAATCATTGCGATGGGCATGATGGTGGATAATGCGATTGTGGTTGCTGAGGGAATGCTCATTAATATGCAGCAAGGAATGGCAAAGAAAAAAGCGGCTTGCCTTGCCACGAATCGTACTCAAATTCCATTACTCGGCGCAACGGTTATCGGTATTATGGCATTTTCGGGGATTGGTTTATCGTCTGATATTACAGGTGAATTTCTATTCTCTTTATTTGCTGTTATTTGTTTTTCTTTATTATTAAGCTGGGTACTTGCTATTACCGTAACCCCACTGTTTGGATATTTATTTCTCAATGTCAAAACAACTGATAGTGAAACAGCCCCTTATGCTGGCTTTGTTTACAAAGCTTACAAATGGGTACTTAACGCTGTATTACATGCTAGATTACTTACCATTGCGATCTTAGTTGCCATCACCATTGCCTGCTTTGCAGGATTTGGAACGGTTACACAAGCTTTTTTTCCAGACTCTAACACTCCGTTGTTTTATATCAATTATCAACTTCCAGAAGGAACAGATATTCGCACAACTGCGCGTGATATGGCAGAAATTGATGGTTTAATTCGAGCTAAAACAGGGGTTGTTTCTGTGGCAAGTTTTGTTGGGCGTGGAGCAAGTCGCTATATGCTCACTTATGTTCCTGAGCAACCAAATACTTCGTATGGACAGTTTATTGTTCGCGTCACGGAACTTAACCTTATTCAGGATATAGCCGCCGAATTAAAAAAAGAACTTAGTGCTGCTTACCCTAATGCAGAAATACGCACTGAGCGTTTAGCTTTTGGTTTAGGGACTGCCGCTAAAATTGAAGCGCGTTTTTCAGGTTCAGACCCTAAAATATTACGTCGCCTTGGTGCAGAAGCCACAACTATTATGGCGGCTAATAATGCACTCATTGATGTTCGCAACAACTGGCGACAAAAAGAATTAGTCTTATCACCGGTATTCAATGCTGAACTCGCTAGAATAGCAGGTATAGGACGCGATGAAGTTGCCTTGAGTTTTAAATTTGTTACAACAGGGGTGCAAGTCAGCACTTATCGTGAAAAGGATAAATTAATCCCTATTGTCGTTAGACCACCAAAAAGTGAAAGACAAAATACCAGTCGTATAAAAGACCGTTTAGTTTATAGCTCAGTCACTCAAACCTTTACCCCGATTACTCAGGTTATTGATTCTATAGAGATGCTCAGTGAAGATGGTTTAATTCATCGGCGCAACCGGATACGCACACTTGCCGCGCAAGCCGACCCCGCTGTAGGCTTAACGGCTGACGAAGCTCACCGACAAATTAAACAGCAAGTGGAAGCGATTAAATTACCCCTCAATTATCAACTAGAATGGGGCGGCGAATATGAAAGCTCGCGTGATGCACAAACCGCACTTAATTCAAAATTGCCTACCAGCATGTTAGTGATGCTACTTATCAGTATTTTACTGTTTGGAAAAGTACGGCAACCTTTGATTATCTGGCTGGTTGTACCCATGTCAGTCTGTGGTGTTGTTATCGCCTTAATCGTTTCAGGAAAACCTTTTACCTTCATGGCTCTACTGGGTTTATTGAGCTTATCAGGTATGTTAATGAAAAATGCGATTGTTCTAGTCGATGAAATTGATACGCAAATTGCAGAAGATAAAGACCATTACGAGGCTATTTTACATGCAAGCATTAGTCGTATTCGACCTGTATTTTTAGCGGTAGCCACCACTATTTTAGGCATGTTGCCGTTATTAAATGATGCTTTTTTTGCCAGTATGGCAGTCACAATAATGGGTGGTTTAGCCTTTGCAACGCTTTTAACTTTAATCGCCGTTCCTGCGCTATACGCACTATTTTTTAAAATTAAGCCAAGAGATAAACCCCGAAAGGGCTTCGACCCCTTAAATCCGCGAAAGGGCTTCGACCCCTTAAATCCGTAATCACTCACGCCAAGAAAAAACTGCACAGCCTGGAACTTGCACCTCTCTCCCAGCAACAAAGCACATTCCAGCCACAGCAACTCGATTTGTTTGTACAACAACAAACAATAGAGCCAC
>CAZNGU010000116.1:5251-6457 GCA_964572325.1 uncultured Methylomarinum sp. | reverse complement strand
TTTGTTCTCAAGCATTTTCAATGATTATTATAAAGTTAACCTGACCCTGATTATTTCTGATTATTTTTAAAGTTAACCTGACCCTGATTATTAAATATTAGTTACGAGGTCAGGTGTTCTGAAGGTAGAGTATTCATTAACCGTCCTGGGAAAGTCGCTTGATTCAATTCTTGATGTCCTACATAAATGGGGGTTGAGAATATTAAAATGATTGAACGTAAATAACGATAGGAAAAGGGTATCGAGTTTTGCTTTTTACCTGATTTTAAAAAAGAAATAACAAATACCCGAGCCAAATGGCATTTATTTAACTAAAACCAATAGTTTGCATTGGTGGTGGATTTGATAAAATGCAGTAATAACTGCGTTTCGATTTGTAAAACAAGGGTGGAAAAGTGGATAAACATTTTTTATCTGCTAAGCAATTTGTTGATTAAGTAAGTGCCATTCAGCTCTGGATAATATGCATGCTGACTTGAAAGATTTGTATACCTTTACATTTAAACAGATAAAAGAGCAACATAAATTGTATCTAATTAGGAAGACTAAAAAAGCTGAATAGTTGCTTGTGCCGTCATTATGATTGTGCTTGTTGCCAGTAGCTAATCCAGTCTTTAATTTTGTCGGCAGGCATTGGTTTGGCTATGTAATAACCTTGTGCTATATCTGCATCCAGCACTCCCAGGTGACTATAAATATCAGAAGTTTCCACACCTTCGGCCACAACGGTATGACCTAGTTTTTTGGCCAGTAATATAACTGTTTCTACTATCGCAAGTGCTTCTTTGTCATATTCCATTTTTTTAACAAATTGCATATCTATTTTAATCTCGGAAACAGGTGCACGATGTAATTGAATTAGTGAAGAATAGCCGGTGCCAAAGTCATCAATGGATAATTGAAAGCCTTTCATACGCAAACGAGTCAGGCAATCTAGTGACTTTACCAACTCTTCCATAATTGCTGTTTCTGTGATTTCCAGGATTAACTGGGAAGGATCCAGGGTATATTTTTTAAAAATACTTTCTAAGCGCTCGGGCATATCCAAAATCTTGAAGATTCCTGCAGGCATATTTACAGATAATGTATATAAAAAACCGAATTGCTGCCATTGCTGGACAACATTTTCAACTAATTGCCAGCTCAGCTGATTAATCAGGCCACCTTTTTCTGCCATCGGAATAAAGTCATTGGGCATAACCAAGC
>CAZNGU010000116.1:0-5241 GCA_964572325.1 uncultured Methylomarinum sp. | reverse complement strand
CCTTTTCGGATGTTGCCAGCGAATTAATACCTCAAAACCCAATATTGTATGATTTTGTAATGAAACCTGTGGCTGAAAATAAGGAATTAATTGATTAGTATTGATCGCATCGCATAATTCTGTAATTTCAATATTTGAATTATCTGACAGCGGGGTATCACGTGTAAAAGAATCGGTATGGTTTTTCTTCCAGTCTAGTAATATTTGGCATAAGCGGGATGGGTGAAAGGGCTTTTGTAAAACACCCAGAAAATTGAGCCCATGTTCCAAAGCCAATTCCTGGGCAGAGTGAAGAATGCTGGTGTCAACACCACTCATAAGAATGATTGAGACCTTTGGCATATTCCTGGCAATATAACGGATCATCTCAATACCATCAATTTCTGGCATCATCAAATCGAGAATAATAATTTCTATCTGATCTTTATTGTTGCTGTCAATAAGTGTTTGACCATTATTGAAATATAGAGTGTTAAATCCTACCTGTTTAGCGGTATCACAAACAAAATCACCGATTAAGGGCTCATCATCAATGACTATCAAGGTTAAATTATTCATCTAACTTCTCACCTATCCCGTTTAAAAGGTGGCTGTTTAATAAAATCAATATAACGCCTATCCATACTTTCAATATGATTAACCATCCAGTTGCAAAGGTAGTTGAGAAATACCTGATAATCAAATTGCCCTGGAGTCTCCCTACAATCCTGACAGGCTTTTTCAATATCAGTTACTAGCATGTTATGTACGTTGATATGATTTTTTACAAAAGGATAACCGTTGTCTTCCAGAATTTTTTGTTCTGTAGTAAATTGTTGTTGGGTATGTTGTAACAGCGTAGACAACAGTTCGGATAACTGCTTGTTTTTTAACTTGTCATTACTTATTAACAAAGCCTGGAAACGCTGTAATAAGCAGAAAAAATGCTTATGATCATGATCAAGTTGCGGATAACCAATAGCATAAGCATCTTTCCATTTTATCTCTGAAAGTTGATCTGTTCTTTTATCGCCCTCATCATGAAGACTGCTATCAGAAGCCAATGTTTCTGCAATATGTCGTGCTAACTCGGTTTTAGAATAAGGTTTGTGCAAAAAATGGGCTGACAGTTCATCAGTCTGGGGTAAAGTTTTGCCGTTACCCGTGAATCCGGAAGTCAATAATATCTTAATCTGAGGAAAGTTTTTCTGCACCCAGACCGCCAATTCTATACCACTCATATCCCCGGGCATGATGACATCACTAAACAACAAATGGATATTTGAGTCTTGTTGCAAATGCTCCAGAGCCTGTTTTGCATTTGATACGCCGACAGGCAGATAGCCTAATTGTTTTAAATAGGTTTCTGCCAATGTCAATAATTCAGGCTCATCATCTACCACCAAAATCTTTTCTCCTTGTCCATGAGGCAGTGCTAGCCCCATCTTTGCCTTATCCTCGGGTTCCGATGTTTTTGTCAGGCTTTGGTCAGTAATGGGCAACAAAAGTTTGATAGTTGTGCCATAATTTTCCTCCGAATATAAACTAGCCAGACCTTTGGCGCGTTTGGCGAAACTGTAGACCATCGCCAATCCTAGGCCAGTTCCACTACCACGCTCCTTGGTGGTAAAAAATGGCTCAAATACACGTTCCAGATCTTGTTTGGACACACCCACGCCAGTATCACTAATACTGATAGCAACGTATTCACCTGGCTCTATCATACGATGAATATTTGCATAATGTTGATCAATAAACTGTTTTTGTGTGGTAATTGTCAGTTTACCACCTGATGGCATAGCATCCCGCGCATTGACCACCAGATTTAACATAGCGTCTTCAAGTTCACTACTGTTTACAATAATCGCCAGGTTTCCCTCGGCTAAATGATACTCTAGCGTAATTTTTGGAGTGAGTATTCGGCTGATCAAGTCATGCATATCCTTCAGGGTATAATTAATATCAACTGACTCGGTATTAAGCAAACGACTACTGGAGAAGTTTAATAGTTTTCTCGATAAATCAATACAATGCCGTGTTGCCTTGCTCGCCTTCTCTATCCATTGTTGCTGCTTACTCTGACTATCAACGGTACCTTTTAAGAACTCAAGATAACCCTGAACGACACCCAGCTGATTATTAAAATCATGGGCAATTCCACCTGTTAATTGCCCCAGCGCATCCATTTTTTGTGCGCGTCTTAACAAATTTTCTTGTAATTTTTGCTCCGTCACATCATAAATTGCACCGACAAAATAACGATTACCCTGAGAATCTTTGGGTAATTCTGCTATAGATAATCGCAAGGGAAAAACTTCGCCATTCTTGCGTATACCTTCCAGTTCGCGGTTAAAATTGATTAAAATTTTGCGACCTGATGCGATTAGTTTTTTTAGAAAACCGTCATGTTGATTGTGATAAGGTTCTGGCATCAAAATATTAACATTTTGTCCTAGCAATTCCTGCTCTGTATACCCATAGATTTCTTTTAACGTGCGGTTTACGGATAAAATACGACCTAACTGGTCGATTTTTACAACGCCACTGTCCAGAGTATCCAAAATCTGATTTAATTCCTGCTCCTGTCTTTCTAGTCTTTGTAGTGCTTCTTTTTCGGCTTGTTGCAAACGGTAGTCTTCTGTAACGTCCCGAAATACCAGAATAATGCCATGCATAACATTCTGCTCATCCACAATGGGAGCTGCGCTGTCAGCAATTTGATATTCATGTTTATAGCGGTTGATTAAAACCGTGTGATTGGCCAGACCCACTATCTTGCCAGTTTTGAGCACCTTACCCACGGGGTTATCTACTTTTTCTCGGGTGAAGGCATGAACCAGAACCAACACTTCATCCAGTGGCCTGGAAATCACTTCTGCAGATTGATAGCCACTTAATTGTTCGGCAACCGGGTTCATCATCACGATGTGTCCTGTTGCATCAGTGGCAATCACTGCATCACCTATACTGTTCAGCATCAGCGATAGCTTGGCTTCACTGTTTTTAAGATCTGCTTCTGCCTGACTACGCAAAACTACCATTTGATTAAAAATACTGATTAACTGACTCAATTCAGCATCATTGCTTTTTATCGTCAAATGCTGTATCAGCTCACCCTGACCAAAGGATCTCATTTCATTTGCCAGCACAGATAAGGGCTTAACTAATCGACGCGCCATCAACCAGGTCAACAACATCACGATCAGTCCAACAGATAGAGTCAGCAACAACTGATCACGAAAAACAGACTTTACGACAGCATTAATTTCCTGTTGATTTACACCAATATGCAGTTCAGCACCCATCCCGTCTATCAGTGGCACATAATATTCATCTATTTCACTATTGTGGGTAAAGTATTCTAAAATTTTGCTTGATTGATGGTCTGAAGGGTCATGCGTTATCATCTTTTCCATTAGATAACGCGGAAAGCCACCTTCAAAGCTATATGCAAAAAGCTGTCTATTGAAATCGATGACATAAAGATATTCAATAGCTCTATCACGTTTTGCAATTTGCTGCAGAATATCACTGACATCTATTACTTGCTTATTGATTGTTCCTTGAGTAATACCCTCTGATATGGCTTCAGCCAATGTAACAACCCATTCTGACTGGCTACTTTGCAAGTGTTTTTTGATTTGCTTGTCAATCAGATAAAAATTTGAAATAAGCAGAATTAGGGTAGAGCAAATGACGATGAGGATAATCTTGTTGCTCAGTTTCATCATAATACAGATTCCGATAAAGCTTTTGCTGGTTTAATGAACCCTATGCGTATAGCCCAGCTTTTAAGTTCCTCATAATCACTTGCTTGTGCAGGTGCAAAACCTTGGCTCATTTCAGTTTTTTCCCAATCATACAAGCCTTGTTTGTTTTTACCCTGTGGATCAAAACCCAGTAATGCGCTAGTCACCTGTTTAATAACTTCCGGATTAATATCTTTGCGCGCGACTACGCCACTGGACGGAAAATAACGAGAACGATAGATAATTCTTAAAAAACCTTCCTTGGCTATATGTTCCGCCAAAATGTCCTGCATGCCACAAGCATCTGCTTTTCCTGCGATAACAGCTTCAGCGCAGTTTTGATGTGATCCGGTAAATTGATAATCAGCAAAATCCTCAAGCTTTAAACCATGTTCAAGCAAGATTATTCGGGGGATCAAATGACCTTGTGTCGAATTGACACCACCAAAAGCAAAGCGCTTAGCTTTTAAATCTTCAATTTTTTGGATGGCACTATCTGGCCTAACTACAATCAAGGATCGGTATTTGGCCATATCCTGATTATTCTTCCCTCTTACCAGCATTATGCTGTCATATAGCAGGTTTGTTTTAATAAAACTGACAGCGCCCATAAATGCAAAATCGACATAGCCATCGCCCAATTCATCAATGATGGATTGATTTTGTGATGAAAAATTTAAGCGAAACGGGTAGCCGGTTGTCTTTTCCAGATAATCCATAAAAGGTAAATACTGCCGTGCATCTTCCTGTGGACTGGTGCGCAGGTCAAAACCGAAAACTAATTCATTTTCCGGGGTGTTCAATTTGGCCTGCGCATTCACTTCCTGTTTACTAACGCGGTCATCCAGGTCAACAAATTCCAGACTATCAACCGAATCACATGACAATAACAGACCAAGAACAAATAACAGCAGTATATTTTTAGCTGAATTCATGGGGGGCACCGGAATAAAAGATGATTTTTTGTATTACTTTGTCAGAAAAAACATGATAAAGCTTATGGTTATACTAACTTACTTTATCAATTATGGGAATTTTAACGATACAATCAGGTAGAGTTGTTTCAAAGGAAAATAATATTTGGCTGTATAGTACTGCCGTGTGAATTTTGTTGTTGTGAAAAACTCTTATTAGCGTTTCTATATACAAATTGTCACTCAATACATGATATCTCGTTTGGTTTTACAGTATTTATCTTGCTGATGTGGCAATACTATTCCGAACACAAGATTGCTCAGGTTTTTGCTAAATTCATACGATGTCAGTCACGGAGGACGGGTTGCTAGTCTCCAGAAGGCGTAGGACATCAGAAGCCTAATGATTAATTTATTTGTGGGGAGATAAAATTTTATTTCAGGCTCTATTTCACCTAGAGGTTTTGTGAAATTAAGTCTGGCCGCTTAAATGGCGTGAAAGCTATTCTGAGCCATTCGAGTTGCAATACTGTTGTTATAAGTATAATTATTTACTTTTAAATACAGCAATATCACAAGCTTATATGTTAAAATTCTGC
>CAZNGU010000115.1:0-6464 GCA_964572325.1 uncultured Methylomarinum sp. | reverse complement strand
CTATGCTTATTATTTGAGCGACGTAATCGAAACATTAAATAAGCAACAATCAGCAACACAATCAAAACCAGGAATACATATTTATAAACAACTTTTACAGCAATACCTTGTGTCACTTTAAAAGATCGCCAGCGGTCATAAATAGTTTCTCTTTGCCTCTGATCAATACTTGCCAATACTTTATTTATAATAGAAGCTAGTAGCGGTAAATTCTTATCGCTTGCAAATCTGAACTCACTCTTATAATCGGTAACACCAGAAAATGTCAGATTTAAAAAACCTTCTTTCTTAATGACATAACTTGCAGCTGTTACATCACCCACATAAGCTGTTGCCTGACCTTTTGAAACCATCTGCAAAGCATCTTTTATGCTGGTCGTTGAAATAATTGTAATTTCAGGAAAATTTTTAGCTAAAAGCTCCTGAGTATAATGACCTTTTTGAATGGCCACTTTTTCCCCTGCTAAATTATTTAAGGATTCAATATAACCACTAGATATTTCACTAATTATGACTGCCGAACTAGTCAAATAAGGCTGACTAAAATTCAAAAACTTTTCACGATCAGCTGTTTTAACCAGACATGACATCATATCTAGCTTTCCTTGTTTTGCTAAAGATAAAACGTCAGCCCATGATTTCTGATCTTTAATAATCTCAAATTTAACGCCTAATTTTTGTTCTAATAGCCTAATATAGTCGGCAGATATTCCTTGATATCTGCCTTGTTGATCAAGCCATTCATAAGGTGCAAAATCACGATCTATCCCTAGTCGAATAACTTGATGTTTTTTTAACCATGCCCGCTCTTGCTCATTCAGATTAATATCGTCAGTTATAGGATATATAAATTGTGCTAATTCGTCATCAGTCATTTTTCTGGACAATTGCAACTGCGCATAAATGTTAGCAAGATGCTTTATACGGCTTGTTTTAATTTCGCCCAAAGGAATGTGGTCGGGTAATACCAGTTTCCGAATTTCTCTCGCTTCAAATCTTAAATGTTCTATGCTGGACTGGCTTTTATACTTTAGTTTTATCAGTTGAATTATTTCTTCTGTATGTTCAAAAGCATATTTCCAACCTTTAAGACTGGCTCTGGTAAACTTCCGGGCTCGTCCAGGGTATTCGCTGATTTCATTGTCACTGGTAAATAAAATATCACCATACAAATCAGTACCATAGTTTTGAGGCTTGATAATATTGATTGCTACACCACGTTGCCTAAGAAAAAAAGGCTCATTGCTTATATATGCAGACATAACATCAACTTTATCTGCAATAAAGTCTTCAACATTGTAGCTATGCTTAACAGAAGTAAATTGTTCTTCGGAAATATTCGCGTCTGCTAACATTGCTCTTAATGGTGCATCATAGCTGGCTAAACTTTCCCTCATAATTCGTTTGTTACGAAATTCATATGGACTAACAATGTTAGAAGAGGCTTTGCTTATATAAACCAGTGGATTGTGCTGAAAAATAGCAGCTAATGCCTTAATGGGTTGCCCTTTGGCATAATTGGAGAGGATACCTACATCACTGATAGCATATTCCATTTCGCCAGAAACAACTTGTTGAACTATTGATTTTTTTCGATTAACTTCATGAATATGGACATTAAGCCCTTCCTCAGCATAATATCCTTGTTGTATTGCTGCATAATATCCGGCAAATTGAAATTGATGCTGCCATTTCAATTGTAGATTTACGATTTCCAACTCAGCTGTATTATTAGCATCAGCTGTAAAAGCCAATGTTGAATAAAAAAGAAATGATAGGAGTAATATTGTATGGAATAAATTAAACAAGCATGCAGACTTCATAAAGCTATATTCACTGCTTATTGTTTTATTTTTCCGTAGAGTAATAACACTTGTACTAAAGTTACCGTTAAATATCATCTTTATTTGATTGATGAACACGTATGTTATCACTAGCAAATTAACTAGGCGAGAAAATATTTAATTTCGAAACGTATTCCTGAAGCAGTCTATAACAATAAACCTGTAATAGTAAAATATCATAAAATCAATCCTAACAGTCATTATATCATTTAAAATCAATATGATAAATCTTTTATCTTATACAATTTATATTGTCAATGAGGAAGCATACAGTGTCTATTAGCACTAAGAATAGAGGATGTTAATTTATAAAAACGTTGTAACACGGACAAAAAGATAAAAATGCACGTAGATTTGTATTATTTTCCTTTTACCTTGTTCGGTTTAGTAGAATGATAACAAATGCTATAACTTCTTTGTCACCAGCAATTTTAGGTTTTAAACATGCAAGATAATAATAAAAGAATAGGTATTCACCGACTCTACAATCTAAACGCTGATACTGCCGATAAATTATTATGGGACAGAGAAGTAGACCCCATTTCAAGAAGAGGTTTTTTAAAGAAAAGTTCTTTGCTGGCAATGGCAACCGCTGTAGGTGCCAGCATTCCTTTTGCCGATAAAATGCCAGCAGGATTGATTCCAGCAGCTTTGGCTGAAACTAACAAAGCTTTTACTCTAAGCGGTAAAGATGGTCTGCTGGTGTTAAATGATAGGCCCATTAATGCAGAAACACCGCCACATTTATTAGATGATGATTTTACTCCGGCAAAATATTTTTTTGTCAGGAATAATGGACTACCACCCAACTTTAACAAAATGGGTTCCGCTAAAGACTGGTCACTGGAAATCTCGGGGGAATCCTGTAAAAAACCACAGACGTTTACCCTTGCAAAATTAAAACAGACCTTTAAACACTATACTTATGCTCTAACGCTAGAGTGTGGTGGCAATGGCAGAAATGAATTTAGCCCCTCTACGCCAGGTAATCAATGGACAACCGGCGCAGTAGGATGTGCAAAATGGACAGGGGTGCGGTTGAAAGATGTTCTTAATGCCTGTGGTATTAAAGATGATGCTGTTTATATTGGCTACTATGGTGCTGATATTCATTTAAGTGGTGACCCTGAAAAAACTGTTATTTCCAGAGGTGTGCCTATGAACAAAGCTTTAGAAAATGAATCCCTAATTGCCTGGGGCTTTAATGGTGAAGATATTCCTCATCAAAATGGTTATCCTTTACGTTTGATTACTGCTGGGTGGCCTGCATCTACCAGTGGTAAATGGCTAAGAAAAATCGTCATCAGAAATAAAGTCCACGATGGTGAAAAAATGGCAGGGCAATCTTATAGAATACCTTGCGACCCTGTTGCACCTGATTCTAGTGTTCCAGATAAAGATTTGTGTATCATTGAATCAATGCCGGTAAAATCATTGATTACTTTTCCTAAGACTGGCATTTTACATCCACTTAAAAAATCATTCCTATTTAGGGGAAAAGCTTGGGCTGGTGATTTAAACGTAGTAAAAATGCAATTTTCTATTGATTTTGGTGTCACCTGGCATTCAGCAACATTAGAAAAACCCGTTAATCGACTGGCGTGGCAAAAATGGCAAGCAACTGTTAAATTCCCACAAACAGGTTATTATGAAGTTTGGGCAAGAGCCACCGATAATAAGGGGCAGTCACAAGCTATGATCGTCCCGGGATGGAACCCTAAAGGGTATTTGAACAATGCCTGCCATAGAATTGCAGTACAAGTGGTATAGGAGATAATAGTGCTTCGTTACTTACATATTACTCTGATTTTTCTATCCTTTTCTGTATCTGCGGAAAGCAAAATTGATAGACAGTCAGGGTTAAAAATAGCCCCGGGGTGGCAATTAGTTAATTCAAATTGCACATTATGTCATTCAGCAAAAATCATTACCATGCAGCATAACAGTAGGAATGGCTGGATTAATATCATTCGCTGGATGCAAGACAAACAAGGCTTAAGAAAATTTGAACAAAAAACTGAAGGACAGCTATTAGCTTATTTAACAAAAAACTATCCGCCTAAAAAAAGAGCCAGAAGAGTCAATCTGCCTATTGATGCTATGCCAAACAATCCCTATGCAACATCCAGAAAAAAGCATAAGAGATATAAAGTGATTGTTCTCAAAAAGAAAGTACAGTAGGCCAATAAGTTAGTAAATTTTACATAATATGCTTGTTCTATTGGGGATTTTCATAGATCTGGATATTACTAAATAGACTTTCCGCGTTGGGGTTAGCAATGTCATGGTCAGTTATAAAAAAAAGGTATTGCATAAACCCAGTATAAAATTGCCCTACTGGGATAGCATAATGGCGAACGCCACTACTAGCTATATAGTCATCAAAATTAGACAAACAACAGCTTTGTCTTCCAAAAATCTTGAAAAACTGGTTTGAACTTAGACCTAGGTCATCATCAAAACCAAGAGCGTGAAAATCACCTTCTGCAGTGCTGCTAAAATCAAATTCTATAATAGTATCCACTGTAAGTGTGTAATTAATTGCAATTTGTTGCCATCGGTTACCTTGTAATCGCAGACTTGTCCCTGCATCTTCAATACTGACGGTTCCAGTTCCATCTTGAGATCCACCATAACTACCCAGATTAAAGTCATTAAAATCCAACACTCCATCTGCAGGCGGTGGTGTGGCAAGGTCAACAGTAATTGTGTAACTTTGGGTAACGCTTCCTGCGCTGTTACTAGCACTAATTTCTATTAGATGCGAGCCTTCCTGAGTCATTACTGGTATCCAACTGACTACACCTGTATTTGAAACATTAAAACCAGCTGGTCCGTTAACTAGCGTAAACGAAATCGGGGCAGTTCCACTCGCTTCCACTGTATTATTAGTATTATAAGCATAAGGAATTCCTTCCGTTGCAATAATTGAAGGTGATGAAATAATCGTTGGAGCCACAGGAGCAGCGGTATTTTCATAAATCCGTATATTACTGAATAAGCTGTCTGCATTTGGGCTAGATATATCGTGGTCGTTTATAAAAAACAGATACCCCATAGTTCCTGTATAAAATTGACCTACAGGAATTATATAATGGCGGACACCGCCGGCAATATAATTGTTAAAATTAGACAAACAACAGTTTTGTGTGCCAAAAAGTTTAAAAAATTGGTTTGAACTTATTTTAAGATCATTATCAAAACCAAGCGCATGAACTTCACCTTCCGAAATACTGCTAAAATCAAATTCAATCAGAGTGTCAGTAGTCAGAGTATAATTAATTTCAATTTGTTGCCAACGATTACCTTGTAAACGTAGACTTGCCCCTGCATCTTCAATACTGACAGTTCCTGTTTCATCCTGAGAGCCGCCATAGCTACCCAAGTTAAAGTTATTGAAATTAATTGGTGTATTTGGCGGAGATGTAGCAGAACCAACAGTAATTATATAATTTTGACTAACACTCCCAGCACTGTTACTAGCACTAATCTCTATTAAGTGAGAACCTTCCTGCCCCGTGGTAGGCGTCCAACTGACTTCACCTGTATTGGAAACACTAAAACCAGCCGGCCCATTAACTAGTGCAAATATAGCTGGAGCAGTACCATTTGCTTCCACTGTATTATTGGCATCGTAGGCATAAGATAATCCGACCATTGCTATGGTTGATGGTGTTGAAATAATCATTGGAGCGATAACTACAGGTGCCCCCGTATTCTCGTAAATCTGAATATTACTGAATAGACTATCGGCATTAGGATTAACTATGTCGTGATCGTTTATAAAAAGCAGATATTGCATGGCACCAGTATAAAATTGTCCCACAGGAATAACATAATGGCGAAAGCCACTACCAGCAATATAGTCATTGTAATTAGACAAACAACAGCTTTGTGTGCCAAAAAGTTTAAAAAACTGATTTGAACTTATATTAAGATCATTATCAAAACCAATTGCGTGAAAGTCACCTTCTGTAGTGCTGCTAAAATCAAATTCGATAATAGTATCCGTGGTAAGTGTGTAATTAATTTTAATTTGTTGCCAACGATTACCCTGTAACCGCAAACTTGTCCCTGTATCTTCAATACTGACAGTGCCTATAGCATCCTGACCTGCACCATAGCTATCCACATTAAAGTTATTGAAGTTAACGGCAATATTAGAAGGGGGAGGTGTAACTGGATTATTTGGTACATCATTAAAAAACCAATTAAATGGCATACCAAGATGAACTTCAGCCGAGGTAATCCTAACATTTGAACCACTCAAAAAAGCACCACCTGTACTACAAAAAGCAAAACTACTGGGCTGATCTATTGAAATACTAATATCACAATTTGGATCCGTATTCGCATTAGCAACAACCCCATTATAATTTAAGCTAACGCTATAATCGTCCGCTGTATTGATATTTCTGTCGATACCAGTGCGTGCAAAAAGTAAAGTACTCACATCATCAGCAGCAAGTTTACGCTGCGTTTCTCTAGTAAAAGTTGTCTGTTGCATTATGGCTTCTGTATTTGGATAACCCAATGCATTCGATACGGTACGATCTGCATTAACCGAAAAATTATCTCCGGCCGGTAAATTATTGCTGGTTCGTTTAAATGTGCTTTGGT
>CAZNGU010000114.1:0-6528 GCA_964572325.1 uncultured Methylomarinum sp. | reverse complement strand
ACGATAGAAAATTACGCCATTATTACGCCAAATTAAGGTTAAGTTATTGAAATTTAAGTAATATAGGTGCCGGCCATCGGCACCAAAGAGCTTACAAGGAAGTATCTGAAGCCAGCCTAATTGCTGGCTTTTTTGCGTCGAATTGTTTTATAGATCTCCCACCATTTAGGACACGGCTTAAGTTTAGAAAATTGAATATCGAAGGGTAGGGGGGTACGGTACGTTCCACGCTACATTCATTCTTGACTTAATGGCAGTTAAGACACCTGCATGGAAATTCATATAAGAATAAGCTGCATCCGTACGCAGAGATTGTATTTACATCTTGTTTCAAATTTTAATCACGAATAATACTATAGCGGGTTTTAATCGTATGGCTTTGTCCGGGGGGGACTTTTATACTACCCGACAGTGCATTGGCTGCTTCCACGCAAACAAAAGAACAATAAGCATCGTCTTTTAGATCAGATATTGCTGCTGCTCCGTTATGCCAGGGATTCCATACCACTATATTCTGGTTACCTGATGATTCAATTTTAATTTTCCTGTTCAAAAGCTTATCATCAATAATTACATTATTTGACGGCTTTAAATAAATTCTATCTGTTTCTGCAAAAATCTTGATGCTATTTGCTTGGTGCCTTTGTGAAAAATCACGGGTTTTATCCAGAAAATCAGTATCTTCAAGTCCTGATATTTCTACATCGTTAATATTTCCTATTTTAAAATAAGCATGCAAAGCTTCTGAAATTGAAAATTCCTGCTTGCCATTGTTTGTTGTGATCAATTCTATGGTGAGAGCATCCCCAACAATTATGGACAAGGTAAGCTTGAATTTATAAGGCCAAAGTTCTTTGGTTTTTTCTGTGTCAATAAATTCAAGGATGATTTGATTGTCGCCATTTTCTAAACAGGATGCAGTGGATACTTGCCAGAAATTATTTCTGACAAAACCATGAGCAGGGTGAGAAGGTTTTTCTAAATAATCACCAAACCAGGGCCAGCATATTGGAACTCCACCTCTAATGGCTTTTTTTTCTTGAAAGAAGGCTTTATCACTGACAAACAGCATATCTTCAGATTCATTAACTGGCTTAAAAGATAATACATGTCCAGCATAGAACGAAATTAATGCGGAAGCTTTGCTATTTGTAAGCTGTATGAAAGGTAAGCCGCCTTTTCCTTCAATAAATATGATCTCTTTGGCGTTACCAAACTGGTTATTTAATTGCTGGATATTAATTTAACGCCCCTCATAATCACTTTCCATAACAGTCAAGTTAGGTTTATAAACATTAATTTTAGCTTTCTTTAATTGGTAAATATCATTCAAATGTTGCATATGACTATAACGAATGTCTAAATCTTTAAGAATGCCTGTTTCCAGGGTATAGATACATCCATGTACGCTGAGTGGTTTGGAGTTACGCCATGCTCTTTGAACCACAGTAGTATGACAAATGTTTTTTACTTGTTCAATAACGTTAAGTTCGCATAATCTGTTTAAACGTTCTGTTTCATCCGTTATTTCTTGTAATTCTTCTTGATGCATTTGATGCACATCTTTAATATGGCAAAGCCAGTTATCAATGAGTCCATGTTCAATGGATTGCATGGATGCTTGAACACCTCCACAACCATAATGTCCGCAGACAATGATATGCCTAACTTTTAAGATTTCAACAGCATATTGAATAACCGACAGACAATTTAAATCAGTAGGTACCACAACATTGGCAATGTTGCGATGAACAAATAGTTCTCCTGGTTGCAAACCAACTAATTGTTCAGAAACAACACGACTATCTGAGCAGCCTATCCATAAATAGTCAGGCGACTGCTGTTTTGATAAATCAGAAAAGAAAGTTGGCTGTTTTGCATTAATTTTATTAGCCCACTGTACATTGTTGTCATATAGCTTTTTTAATTGTGACATAAATAATTATTATAGTTATTTTTATGGAGTGAGACTTAATGCATGGTAGATCTTATTTAATTGTACAGCTTAAGCTCTTCTTGCTCAAGAATCCCATTATGAACGGATGTTCGGAAGAGTAATTGTTGAGGAATGGGTGCGAAAAAACTTGAGCAACTAGCGCGGTATTTTTGTTCGTATTCAAGGCGTGGCATAGGGCGGATAGCAAGCTATGTAACCGAAGCCGCAACGAAGAAGATGGATAAAAAGACAAGCTAGTTGCTCAAGTTTTTTCGTGCACGTTCCTAAGTAAGGCTTTAAAATAGATTATCGGTCTGATACTCCATCAAAACAAGCTACATACTATAAAATAGGAAGGATGTTAAATTCTCAGTTCTAAGGTATAGTTTACATGTTTTATGCAATTGTGCACTAAAAGCATAGAATAGGGCTTAGAAAAGTTTCAGTCCAAGTGTTGAAAGGCATTATGTTAGTTTTTAGATATAAGGAGTAAGGATTAGATAAATGCCGGCAAAAGCTAAATTCATAAATTATCTCATTATTTCATTATTTTATTTTTTCTGCATTGGAGCCAGTACAGTTGCTGCCTCACAAGAGATAAAAAATACTCAGTCAAAAGGGCTCGCTAACATGGACTTTAGCAGTCTTTCAGGTCAAAAAATGGCCAATAAAATTGCTGCCATAACTAGTAGTACAGCCGCTCATCTCGATTCTAGACAGTTATTAGAAATATTGACCCCCATACTGGACGAAAACCATTTAATTAAAGCATTAAGTATTTTCAACACTACTACAAACAACAGTTTATTTAGCTTTTATAGAGTTGGAGATAAAAAGGTTTATAACCAGGTTATACCTAAAAGAGTTCTTGCTCTAGAGCAGTTTACCGCTGCTGTCATTTTTGACAATAATCAAACAGCCGAACTTACTATTTATTATTATTATCCTTTACACAATGCAAAAAAATCAGTTGTACACTTAACTGCCCGTGAACAGAAATGGATAGAAAGTAATACTCCCATACATTATGTTTATAATCCTGATTGGGTTCCTTTTGAAAGGACCAATGATATGGGTAGATATAGCGGAATTATTTCAGAAATTATTCGTTTAATAAAAGTAAATAGTGGTTTAAATTTAGTCGAAATTCAAAGTGGTTCTTGGGAAAAAGCCAGCCGGTTGATGCAAAACCGTTCTGCTGATATGTTCAGTGCTGTTAGTATTACTCAAGAGCAAAAAGCGTATGTAAACTTCTCTAAAATTCCCTTGATTTCAACTCCCTATGTATTTGTTAGCAGAAAAAGTGAGGATTTCGCAGATGGTTTTGAACACTTTATACAGCCTGATTCCAACCATAAGCTAGCCATAGTAGCAGGCTATACCAGTCATTCTATAATGATAAAACAGCATCCTGAAATCCCTTTGGTTTTGTTGAATACTGCTGAAGAAGGCTTTAAAAAACTTATATCAAAAGATATTGATGTTTTTTTAGTCAATAAAGTGAGTGCCAAATACTTTATCAATCAAGCGGCTTATAAAGAACTGATAATAGGCTATAAAACCAATTTCAAACTGAAATTACATGTAGCCATTCGCAATGACTGGCCACCAGAAGTACTGTCTATTATTGATAAAACCATTATTCGGTTCAATGAATCTGAGCTTAATAATATTTATGACAAATGGACGGGTAATGCAAAAAAAGTAACAGTGCTAGATTATGAAACTTTAAATGAGGAAATCAGCAATCTTTCTTTTATCGAATTATTAACAGCAGAAGAAATGTTTTTTGCTTGCTTTATTACTTTATTGTCAGCCTATTTTATTTTTCAAAACTACAGTAAGTCAAAATTTCTAAACATTAGCTTTAATCAATTTATTTTATTCATTGTGGGATTTGAAATAATTATGGTTACTTTTATCCTTTATGAGTTGGTAGTACTGGATAGAATAGAAAACTTAATAGCTGGTGTATACAGGGATAAACATGAAATGATTACATTAGTTGAGCAATTCAGACAGGATTACGATAATTTAAGTCTTTATGCCAGAAGCTATGCCGCAAGTAATAAGCTTGAATATAAGAAAAGTTATGATGCCATTTTAGCCATTAAAAATGGATTAAAGCCAAGACCAAAAAATTATTATGGAACCTATTGGCATCTGGATGATGAATTAAAAAAACAGCGTCATCCAGATGCTGAAAAAATTTCCCTTATGCAACTGATGGCAGCATTACCGTATTCAAAAGAAGAGTTCAAATGGCTAAGGCAATCTAAAAGTAATGCAACGGTTTTAGCAAATCTGGAGGTTAAAGCTTTTCGAGCTGTAAAAAATAATAAGTCATCATTGGCTCTACAACAGTTATATTCACCCGCTTATTTTCAAGCCAGCGCTGTGTTGATGCACTCTGTCGATAATGTATTCAATAGCATCAAATATAGAAGTGATGCAAGCATAAGTCTACTAGGACAAAATATAGCTAATGCCTATAAAACCATTGCTATAGCCAGTGTTGTTTTTATTCTGGCTAATCTTATAATCTACTTAATGATGGTTAAAAAAATTCGTGAGCCTTTAGCCTATTTAAGTGACACTTTGCAACGATTCAAATCAGGTTCTGGAAATATTGAAGAAAAAAAATTTTATGATGATGAAATAGGCGTGATGAATCGCGAATTTTTTTCAATGAGAAAGGCTATCCAAGAGCAAATGAATGCTCAAATTGAAGCTGAAGAAAAAACACGCTTACTATTGACCTCAGTGGGTGAAGGTATTTTTGGTGTGGGTAGTGATGGTCTGGTTAACTTTATCAATCCTGCCGCCCTGGAAATGTTGCAATATACTGAAAATGAGATTCTGGGGCAGGACATACACGCCTTGATACATCATTCTTATGCTAATGGCATGAGCTACCCAATAGAAAAGTGTCCTATGTTTCATGCGCTTAAGGAAGGGGTTATTGGACATGTTGAAAATGAACTGTTGTGGCGAAAAGATGGTAGTAGCTTTCCTGTTGAATATAAGGCACGACCCATATTAAAAAACAATCAATTATCAGGTGCTGTCGTAGCATTTAATGACATCACTGAACGATTACAAGTAAAAGATCACCTCATTAGTGAAATAGCCGAGAGGAAACAATCAGAACTAATGGCTGAACAAGCCAAACTACATCTGGAAAATATTACTAATAGTATTCCCGGGGTGGTTTATCAATTTCAGTTATTAAACGATGAAATAAAAGTTAATTTTATTAGTTATGGAATAAAGCAATTGCAAGGCATAGAGCCAGAACAATTAGTAGATGATTTTAGTATTTTTATTGATTCTATATGTGTGGATGATCAGGAACGCTTTCTTAATATGCTGAATCATTCGGTGAATACACTAGAATATTTTAATTGTGAATATCGCTTACTTGATTCTGAAGGAGAAATAAAATGGATTCATATGGAAGCTTCAGTAACAGAAGTATTTAATAAACAAAATACTGATGAAATATCGGAAGATGAGAACAGTAAAAAAATCATTTTAAATGGTAATTTGGTTGATGTTACAGAAGCAAAAAATGCGCATAATTTAGTTGTTAAACAGCAGCTTGAAATTCAAAAAATTCATAAACAAACTCAGGATTCAATTGAATATGCCGCACTTATTCAGGGTGCATTAGTTCCGGATAGGAAACTATTTCAAGCCTTTTTTCAGGACTCTTTTGTTATTTGGCAGCCAAAAGATATTATCGGTGGTGATATTTATCTGATGGAACAAATTAATCAGAATGAAGTTCTACTAATGGTCATTGATTGTACAGGTCACGGTGTCCCGGGTGCTTTTGTTTCCATGTTGGTTAAAGCAATTGAGCGGCAGTTAACAGGAAAATTAAATAGGTTTAGAAGAATTAGTCCCGCTAAACTTTTAGCTGTGTTTAATCGAAGTATTAAAGATCTTTTACAGCAGGAAGAAAAATCCTCCAGTTCCAATGCCGGTTTTGATGGTGGCATACTTTACTATAATAAGAAACATCGCTTTATTCGTTTTTCTGGTGCTAACACCCCTCTTTTTATTGTCCAGAATGATGAACTAAAAATTATTAAAGGAGATCGGCATTCTATTGGATATAGGCAGTCAGATGCCAGCTATGTTTTTAATGATCATCAGATTGATGTACGGATGCCAACGCAAATTTATTTAACAACAGATGGATATTTTGATCAAAATGGAGGAAAAAAGGGCTTCCCCTTTGGCAAAGGGCGCTTTAGCCAAATAATTATGAAGCATAAACAGGAAAGTCTGGCAGATCAGAAAGAAATTTTACTGGATGAATTAGAAGCTTATCAACAAGATCATGAACGGAATGATGATATTACGATAATAGCTCTTAAATTGTAATTGGCTACGAAAGTCATTAATCTTACATATTCTACCAAAACTAAAAATTGGCCTTAGTTTTGACATTATTCGTTAGTCAGCACTCTATCACACATACATTGACGGCTAAAAGGGCGTTAGTTTTCTTAAGCCCTCTGAAAGTGCCCGGTGCGATCGCTGCCAGCCATAGAGAGCGAACGCGAGGGCTGGTAGTCCCCAGT
>CAZNGU010000113.1:0-6530 GCA_964572325.1 uncultured Methylomarinum sp. | reverse complement strand
TGCTATGCGCCCGTTGCCACCCTACTGAAGGCGAACAAAAATTCTGCCCAATATCGAACGATTATTTCTTTCCAGCTCCCTAATGTTTATAGTTTATATCCGCAGAGTGGTGGGGTATATACGTTGCGCATAAGATCTTATTCCTCAGTTGAATGCAAAATAGGTGTTGTACATGCATCCAGTTGATTTTCAGGTGCAGCCGCAATAAATTCAGATTGATGCAAGCAGTGTTTATAAATACTGTTAATTATGGGGTAAGGGCTTAAATCACAGCCAAATCTCAGCGCGTTGTATACCTGTGGAATTAAAAAAGTATCAGCTATTCCTGCTTGTTTGCCGAAACAAAAATGACCATTGCACTGATGATTAATAAGATGTTTCTCCAGGGCATAAAAACCTTGCTCTATCCAGTACCTATACCAAAGATGCTTATTATCCTCATAATCTATTGTATTTTTTAAATAGTCAAAAACTCGCAAATTATTTAAAGGATGAATGTCACAGGCAATCAATTGCACAATTGAACGAACATAGGCTCGGTCTGCATTATTTTGAGGTAACAAAGGAGGGTTAGGATATTGTTCATCCAGATATTCAATGATTGAGCTAGATTGGGTTAGTAACAAATGACCATCCACTAAGGTTGGAACCAGGCATTGAGGATTTAGAGAGCGGTAGCCGATGGCAAATTGTTCTCCGCCATTTTTTAATAAATGTACCGGGCTGGTGTCATAATCCAGTGCCTTTAAGTTTAAGGCAATACGCACACGATAAGATGCTGAACTGCGATAATAACTGTATAAAATTAAGGACATGATTGCACCACTTGATCAATTGAGCCAAATATGGACTGCCTCTGTGAATCAAACATATCAATACGGACGGTATCGCCGTAACGCATAAATTCAGTTTTAGCCTGACCTGTTTCAATAATTTCTATCACTCTTTGTTCGACAATACAGGAGCACCCTGTATTTACATCGTAATTACTTACTGTTCCAGAGCCGATCAATGTCCCTGCAATGAGTTGCCGTGTTTTCGCAGCATGGCTAATTAATTGGGCGAAATTAAAGTGCATATCCATACCGGCATTGGCTTGGCCAAAAAGTTGATTGTTCCAAAAAACCTGTAAAGGATAATGTAATTTATTATCCAACCATGCAGAGCCTAACTCATCGGGAGTCACTGCTACCGCAGAAAATGCACTGGCCGGTTTGCCTAGAATAAAACCAAAACCTTTTGCTAGTTCGGATGGAATTAAATTGCGTAGAGAGACATCATTAATCAACAGTAATAATTTAATATGTGTTTCAGCATCACTAACGGATATGCCTGCTTCAACATCATCTGTAATAATACCAATTTCAGCTTCAAAATCTATACCCCATGACTCGTTAGCACAAATTATAGCGTCTCTGGCAGCTAGCATATGATCAGATGCGCCTTGGTACATGAGAGGCTCATCAAATAAAGTAGCAGGCAGTTCTGCTTTTCGCGCTTTACGAACGCGTTCGACATGGCTTAAATAAGCGCTGCCATCCAGCCATTGATAAGCACGAGGCAATGGTGCCATCATTTGCTGTGGATCAAACGGTAAAAAACCACCTTTACCTTCATTTAATAAGTGATATATTTCCAGTAAATCAGCTTCAACTGCCTGCCATTTTTCCAGTGCTGTTTGCAAATTGGGTGCAATATGGGGAACCGGTTTAATTCGGGTTAATTGACGATTGACAACTACTAGTGAGCCATCACGACTGCTTGATTTGATTGTGCCCAGTTTCATTTCCAGGAATCCACATAGCCAGGCCATTCTATAGCTGTAGCCTGTTCTGAAATATCCAGAGTATCGCGAGTATCAATCATTACCGCCACTTCATCTATCATGCTGTTTCGCTTGTTTTTAGCAGATGCTAATGCTTTAGGGTGTGGCCCATGTGGAATACCACGAGGATGCAGAGTCATCATGCCAGGATAAATATGGTCTCTGGAAAAGAATTGCCCATAATGATAAAAAATCAATTCATCATAATCATCATTACTATGAAAAAATGGCACATTTAATGCGTTTGAGTCAGATTCGGAAGGGCGCGGTACAAAGGTACACACCACAAAATGACGACTGGTAAAACTGGTATGTGCTGAGGGTGGAAGGTGGTAGCTGTGACTCATTAAGGGTCGAATATCTCGCCAGTTAATACGCACAGGCACTAAGGTGCCATGCCAACCCACCGCATCCAATGGATTAAATGGATAACTTATGCGGCTAATATGGTTTCTGCTTTTAACCAGAACTTGCCATTCATTTTCATTTTGTTGTGCAATAAAATCCTGATCAATGACCGGCGTGGATAGCATAGCCGAGTCAAAAATGGCTTGTTGGCTGACCATACCTTTTTCGGGTAATTGAAAACTATCATTAGTTGCTTCAATGAGTAAACAACAAAGGGGATGATCTGTGGTCATTCTCCAAAGTGTCCCTTTCGGCAATAATAAATAATCACCTTCAGAAAAGCTTAAATGTCCATAATCACAAAATAGCTCTCCACTTCCTTGATGGATAAATAATAGTTCGTCTCCATCTGCATTGCGACGCAAATGATCCATACTGTTTGATAATTGCAGAAAACTTATTTGAATGGCATTATTGCTAAACAACACATCTGTCGTAGGGTTTAAATCGTTAGCCAATTTTTTAGTATCAAAAGCGCGAGGGCGTAGTGCGCCATCAATAGTTAGCCATGCTGTGGGAGGATGACGGTGATACATTTGGGTGGCTGGGCCATAAAAGCCTTCCTTACCTAGTTCACGTTCAAACGTGCCTTCTGGGAGATTGACATGTGCCTGACAAGAAGCCAAACCTTCTACTTTAGGAAAGTTGATCCAGCTCATCAGATAACGCCTCTTTTAATCTGATCTTGCTCTATGGCGTCGAATAAAGCCTGAAAATTGCCTTCGCCAAAACCTTCATTCCCTTTACGCTGAATAATTTCAAAAAAAATGGGGCCAATCACGGTATGGGTGAAAATTTGTAATAGCAGGCCTGCACCTCTTGCAGGGGCGCCATCAATCAAAATTTTATTTTGTCGTAATCTGTCGATTGACTCTTTGTGCCCGGGTACACGTTGCTTAATATTCTCATAATAGCTCCCCGGTACATCCATAAATTCTATGCCTCTATTATTTAAAGACTCAACAGTGGTATAAATATCATCAGTATGCAGTGCAATATGTTGAATGCCTTCGCCATGGTAAGCATCTAAATATTCTTGTATTTGTGATTTGGAATCACTGGGTTCATTAATAGGAATGCGAATTTTACCGCAAGGACTGGCCATAGCTCTGGATTTCAAACCGGTGATTTTGCCATGAATATCAAAATACCGGGTTTCTCTAAAATTAAATAGCTGTTGGTAAAATTCAGCCCATTTATCCATGCATCCGTGATAAACATTATGGGTTAAATGATCTATTTCCATTAAACCTATACCTGGCAATGCAGAATCTACTTGAGTCAGAGGAATGAAATCGAAATCGTATATTGAATGCTCGTTATATCTATCAACCAGATATACTAAGCTATTACCAATACCGCGTATGGCAGGAATGTTGATCTCCATAGCACCCACATTTGCATGGTGAGATTTTGCACCGAGTTTAAGGCAGCGCTTATAAGTATCTACTGCATTTTTAACACGAATAGCAAAGGCACAAATAGAGGGGCCGTGGACTTTTGAGAAAGCCTGAGCAAAGCTGTCAGGTTCATGATTAATTATAAAATTGATATTGCCCTGCCGATATAGCACAACATCTTTGGAACGGTGTCTAGCTATAGCCGTAAAACCCAGCTGGAGGAATAATTTTTCCAGTTCTCGGGTATTTGGCGCGGTATATTCAACAAATTCAAAGCCGTTAGTGCCAACAGGATTCGATAGGCTTACCATATCTCACCTCCCAATATCTTTTGAAGCAAGTAATAAGTAATCGATCCAAAAGTTTCCGCAAATTATCTCCTTCTCTAAAGGGAGAAGGCTGGGATGAGGGGGAAAATAGAATGCAAAAACTTTTGAAACGATTATTGCTATGACTAATTTGCTGTGTATTAGTTTCATATTTGAATAGCGGAGAACTGAAACTATTTGAATTAATTTGTTGTCATAGAAATTATTGTTTTCTTAAGGAGGTGTGTTATGCATCACCATTCAGATTCTTTGCTAAAGCTGGCTCATCAATATCAGCTTGAAGGGCTAAGTTGGCATTCATTACAAGCGCTTAATGATGGGGAAATAGATTACTCTATTGCTAAGGCGCAGCAATTTTTAAAATTTCAACAACGTATTAACAGGGAGCTATTAAGACATAAAGTGATTACAGATAATAGCTATACCCGCTGGTTTGAACAAGGAGAGCAAAATTCGGCACAATTAAAGGCATTTATTATTCAATTTTCGGTATTTTCTAATCAATTTATGATTGCACAACTGAATAAGATGATTCATGCAGATACTTTAGAAGGCATGCGAGCCTCAAAAGAAATTTTGGCTAATGAGCTAGGGGTTAATTTTTCTGTTGTTCATTCAGATCAAAATAGCAACAACGTTATTTCAAAAATGGAAAGTACTGAAGGAAGTGTAGAAGGCAGTACCTTTCATTTTACTGCCGGGCATTTTGAATGGCTTTATAGTATTGCAAAACAATTGGGATTACATTTTAAGGAAATAGGTCAGCCCAGACATGGAACAAAATCTACATTGTTCTTTTGTGATGAATTGATTCGTTTATATGGAGGTGATAACTATCTAATTTCCCAAGCTGCGAGCTACGCGGTTGAAAACTGGGCAGCTGCTGGGTTTTGGAAACAACTTATTCAGGGTTTAAAGCGTTTTAATCACGGCCAGGAAGCCAATATACCTTTAGGTTTTTTTGTCTGGCATGACCAAATTGAGGCGCAACATGCCACACATACTCAAGAAGAGTTAGAACAGCTTTATTTTACCCAGCAACTCAATGAAGATGATTTTATAAGATATGGCAATGAAATGCTGGATGCAGTCGCTGTTTTTTGGGACGGACTTTATGATCAGAAAGGTAAGCTGGAAACTATTCATTAAAGATAAATATGTCTTATAGAACAAGGGTAGCAGAGACGTAGGGTCAATACTGTTGGCTTAAGAAAAGGCTCCTTCTCTAGCGAGAGAAGGTTGGGATGAGTGGGAATTTAATTACCCACTATATTCTCCATAGACCCTTTTAAATTATTATTAGCAGATAGATAGGCTGGTTTGTCGAAACAAATTCTGGAAATTTATCCCGACAAACCAGCTATAGCCTTAAAGCACCATCTAAACGTATAACTTCGCCGTTAAGCATGGGATTTTCAATAATATGCTGAACTAAAGAAGCATATTCCGAAGGTTTACCTAAGCGATTTGGGAATGGCGTTTTCTGTTCTAATTGTTGACGTTGTTTTTCTTTGATCTTAGCAAATAAGGCTGTTTCAAATACCCCGGGCGCAATTGTCATAACACGAATACCCTGCTGAGCAAGTTCACGTGCCAGAGGTAAAGTCATGCCAATGATGCCAGCTTTAGAGGCGGAATATGCCGCCTGGCCAATTTGGCCTTCATAGGCGGCGATAGATGCTGTGTTAATAATGATCCCCCGTTCTTTATTGTTAGTGGCTGGATTATGGCTTAATAGCGGGCTGATGAGCCTGATCATATTGAAACTTCCTGTTAAATTAACTTCCAGACAGTGCCTAAAATGATCTAATTCAAATAAGCTGCCGTCCTTTTTCAATAGTCGTTCTGAACTTAGAATACCCGCACAATTGATCAAGCCATCGATACGTTTAAATTTATTCAGAGCACTATGTAATGCAGATTTAATCTGATCTTGTTGCGTGACATCCAGAGTCAAGTACATGCACTGATCCGTATTATTATCACTCTTGGTAATTGCTATATCAGTAAGTACTACATTGGCCTTGTTCTCAAGTAAATGTAGGGCTGTTGCCTTGCCTAATCCTGAAAAAGCACCGGTAATTAAAAATGTGTTATTAGCTATATTCATGTCACATATTCCTGCGATATTTTCCGCCCACTTCAAATAAAGCCTGCGTAATTTGACCCAGTGAGCAGACTTTAACGGTATCCATCAGTTCGGCAAAAATATTTTCATTTTGCATTGCAACGTGCTTTAATCTTTCTAAGGCCTGAGATGCTTGTTTAATATGCCTTTGCTTGAATTGTTTTAGACGATGAATTTGATTTTGTTTTTCCTTAAGGGTTGATCTGGCAATCTGATGATTTTTTATGGCTGATTCTGTCGTCATAGACTGTGCAATATTAATACCAACTATGGGTAAACTGCCATCATGTTTAGCCATTTCATAACGCATACTTTCTTCCTGAATTTTACTGCGTTGATAACCTGTTTCCATGGCTGCTAATACACCACCCCGAAGGCTAAGGCGGTCAAATTCATTTAATACCGCATTTTCTACTAAATCAGTGAGATGATTAATAATA
>CAZNGU010000112.1:0-6544 GCA_964572325.1 uncultured Methylomarinum sp. | reverse complement strand
CCTACAGCCAAAAAAAACACTTTTTTCAAGTTAAAGTACGGGATAAAAGTCGACAAAATAAATAGGATGCCTATAAAGCAGGTTTTTCATTTACTACACTTAAAACCCACCGGCATAGATGATTTTCGTTTAATTGAAAACCTGACATTACGTGGCGAAACTACCGGTTCATGACACAATGTTAGGCAAAATAATCAATTTTTTCCCAGTATGGGCTATTCTTCTTTCAGCTGTAGCCTATGCCAATGCAGAAGCTTTTACATCCTATAAAGACATTATTGTACCTTTGCTGGCTTTAGTCATGCTTTGTATGGGCATGACTTTAAACTGGCGTGATTTTAAGGCGGTACTTAAAAAGCCTAAAGTTATTGCCATTGCTGTAAGTATTCAGTTTTTACTGATGCCTCTTTTTGCCTATGCATTGTCCCTGTTTCTGAATTTGTCCGAAGAAATAATGACAGGCATGATTCTGGTGGGAGCCAGTGCGGGTGGTACAGCATCCAATGTCATTTGCTACCTGGCCAAAGGTGATGTGGCCTTGTCTATCTTGATGACGGTGGTTTCAACGTTGTTTGCGGTAGTGTTGATGCCAGCACTGACGTTTTTATATTTAAACCAGCTTGTGCCGGTACCTGTAGAAGGCATGTTGAAAAGTATTTTCCTGATTGTATTATTACCGGTTTTATCGGGCACATTATTAAACAGCTTTTTTAGCCGGGGTTTAAAACCTATTCAAGTGCTATTTCCGCTACTATCTTCTTTAGCCATTGTCTTGATAATTGCCATCATCGTCGGTTTAAATCATGACAATCTGAATGACTTAGCCTTACCCGTACTGCTTGCAGTGTGTTTGCATAATATCCTGGGGCTGGTTTTTGGCTATAGTATTCCTAAAATCTTAAAATACGATGAACGTACTTGCCGCACGGTTTGTATTGAAGTTGCCATGCAAAACTCAGGGTTAAGTGTAGCTTTGGCAATTAAGCATTTTTCAATGGTCGCCGCTTTACCTGGTGCATTGTTTAGTATTTGGCATAATATATCCGGGAGTTTGCTGGCTTTATTCTGGCGGACTAAAAATAAACCGACTTAATTAAGGTGCAATAAAATGGAAATCTGGATTGATGCAGACGCATGCCCTGTCGTAATTAAAGATGTTTTATTTAAAGCGGCCAAGCGAACCGAAGTGACTATTACTTTAGTTGCAAATCAATATATACGGACGCCACCTTCTCGCTATATCAAATTTATTCAAGTAGCATCCGGGTTTGATGCGGCAGATAATGAAATTGTCAAACGTTTAAGTAAGGATGACCTGGTGATTACCAGTGATATTCCTTTAGCTGCCGAAGTGATTGAAAAAGGAGCGAATGCGCTGAATCCGCGTGGAGAACTTTATACCGCCGATAATATTAAAGCCATTTTGAATATGAGGGATTTTATGGATACCCTGCGTAGTAGTGGGATTGATACCGGAGGGGTATCTACAATCAGTCAAAGCGAGCGACAATCTTTTGCCAATCAGCTGGATAAGTGGTTAGTTAAACGAGCGAAATCTTTTTAAGATAATGAGTTTTCTGTTATAGGAAATTATTCAAAGTATATTCCTAGCAGACCATTATCATTGAATAAATATTTATCCCCCCAAAAGTATTGCATTCTATTTTCCCCTCATCCCGGCCTTCTCCCTTTGGAGAAGGTGATAATCTAAGGAAGCCAGGTCGATTAAGACTAAGCATGTTTCATAATTCTTGCCTTATCCCTCTGCCAATCCCGTTCTTTGGAAACGGCTCGTTTATCATGTAATTTCTTACCTTTGGCCAAGCCTATTTTAAGTTTAGCGCGGCCTCTAATCCAGTACATGGAAAGCGGTACAATGGTATAACCTTTTCGTTCTACACTGCCAATTAATTTACTCAATTCCTGTTTATGTAACAGTAATTTTTTACGACGTACCGTATCAGGGACAATATGAGTGGATGCAGATAGCAAGGGCGAAATATGCGCACCTAATAGCCAGGCTTCTCCTTTATGGATAACAATATGGCTTTCTTTTAATTGAATTCTTCCTTCTCTTAGGCTTTTAACTTCCCAGCCTTCCAGCACTAAACCTGCTTCAAATTGGTCTTCTATAAAGAATTCATGCCTTGCATGCCGATTAACAGCAATGCTGTTATCCGTTTGTTTGTTCTTTTTTTTGGATTTTTTACCAGCCATAATGATGATTTAAACTGACGAAAAGAAATAATTTTGGTATTTTACTAGATTCATAGATAATGAACCTTACTTTTTAGTTTTTAAAGAAACCAACTTTAAGTCGCAGTCATTTTTATTTATCACAACTAATAGAGCACTTAAACAGGTTTAAATAACTTCAGGCAAAATAATGGCACAAACAAAATCAATACATGGAGAGTGGTCATCAAGATTCGCTTACATTCTGGCAGCAACAGGTTCTGCTGTTGGCTTGGGTAATATCTGGAAATTTCCCTATATTACTGGTGAAAATGGGGGAGGCGCTTTTGTTTTAGTCTATTTAGCTTGTGTTCTGGCTATTGGTATTCCTATTATGATTGCCGAAACCATGATGGGTCGAAGAGGTCGGCAGAGCCCTATAAATACCTTGAGTACTTTGTCCCAGGAAGCCAATGCGAATAAGAATTGGCATTATCTCGGCTGGCTGGGTGTGATAGCGGGTATTTTGATTTTGTCCTACTACAGTGTAATTGCAGGCTGGGCGATTGCCTATGTGTTTAAGGCTATTTTCGGTGGGTTTTCTGCCGATGCTGCCATCGTTAAAAGTAGTTTTGATGATTTAATTGCTAGTCCCTGGCAGTTACTTTTTTGGCATAGCCTGTTTATGATTGCCACTATCAGTGTTGTTATGCGGGGGGTTAAAGGCGGGCTGGAAAAAGCGGTACAGTTATTAATGCCCGCATTGTTAGTAATATTATTAATTCTTGTTGCTTATGCTATGACTACAGGTGAGTATTATTTTCAAGGCTTGTCTTTTATGTTTAGCCCTGATTTTAGCGAAATTGATAGTGATGCAATATTGACGGCCATGGGGCATGCCTTTTTTACTTTGGGTCTGGGTATGGGAGCCATTATGGTTTATGGCTCATATTTGCCAAGTGGTGTATCTATTGTTAAAACCAGTTTATATATCGCTGGAGCAGATACTGTTGTTGCTTTATTGGCCGGTATTGCTATTTTCCCCTTAGTTTTTGCTAATGGTTTGGAACCGGGGTCAGGCCCCGGCTTGATATTTCAAACTTTGCCTATTGCCTTTGGCAATATGACAGGCGGCTGGTTATTTGGTATTTTGTTTTTTGTTTTACTGGTTTTTGCTGCTTTGACTTCATCCATATCACTGGTAGAGCCAATGGTTGCATGGCTGGTTGAAAACAAAGAGCTTTCGCGAGTAAAAGCCAGTGTTATGAGTGGGGTTTTTATCTGGGCATTAGGTGTAGCCGTGGCTTTCTCATTTAATATCTGGTCTGGGTTTAAAATTTTTGATAAAACAATTTTTGATTTTCTGGATTATTTGACTGCTAATTTAATGTTACCGATTGGTGGCTTTTGTATCGCTTTTTTTGCTGGTTGGATTATGCAACAGAAAGATGTGAAGGATGAATTAGATCTTCCTGAACAACAGTATAAAACATGGAAATTTTTGGCCTGTTATGTTGCTCCTGCCGCAGTATTTATTGTATTTTTACATGTGTTAGGGTTGTTTTAATGACTACTGTTAATAAAAGCGCTTTGGTTAAGTTTTCTGCGCAGAAAATGCTAAAGCTGGTTGAAAATATAGAAGCTTATCCCGAATTTTTACCGTGGTGTGGGGGTAGTACTATTCTAAAAAGAGAAGGCAATATTATTGAGGCAGAGTTAAAGATTGCCAAGGCAGGCTTTAATAAAAGCTTTGCTACTCGTAATAGAAAGGAAGGTACGGGGAAAATATTCATGACGCTATTAAACGGCCCTTTTACCTCTCTGGATGGTGTCTGGCATTTTATTCCATTACGGGAAGATGCCAGTAAAATATGCCTGGATTTAGAATTTGAAATACAGGGCAAACTGGCAAATTTGGCATTTGGTAGTTTTTTTAATCAGATTTGCAACACAATGGTTAGCTCTTTTACAGAACGAGCCAAACAAGTTTATGGACAAGAATAGCATAGAGGTTGAAGTGGCTTTTGCTAAAGCTAATGAACAAGCTGTTATTGCGGTATCTATTGTAAAAGAAAGTTCTATCGACGATGCTATTAAAAAGTCAGGTATTCTACAACGATTTCCTGAGATAGATTTGGCAAAAATGACGATAGGAATTTTTGGTAAAGTATGTTCTTTGGACAAAAAGCTTGAACAGGGAGATAGAATAGAAATCTACCGATCTTTATTCCAAAACCCGATGGAAGCCAGGCGAAACAGAGTTAGTAAATAAGAAAATGCCATCTCAGCAGCCCATATTCTTAGAAAAATCATAATGAAATTTATACTGATTTTTAGTTAAACCTGACCTGTATCTGAGCGCTCTAATTTTCTACTGTTTTTTAGGTCGTTGCCAACCTGTAATTGAAATTTGCTTTGCTCTCGATAAGGTTAATTTTTGCTCCGGTGTATCTTTTGTGATGGTTGAACCGGCACCTATGGTTGCGCCTTTCCCTACTGTTACGGGTGCAATTAACTGAGTATCAGAACCGATAAAAGCACCATCTTCTATCACCGTTTTAAATTTATTGACACCATCATAATTACAGGTAATTGTACCAGCACCAATATTGACTTTACTGCCAATTTCAGCATCGCCAATATAGCTTAAGTGATTAATTTTACTACCCTGAGCAACCGTTGATTTTTTAATTTCTACAAAATTTCCGATATGTACCTCACTAGCTAATTCAGCCAGGGGCCTTAATCGGGCAAAAGGGCCAATACGACAGCTAGCACCTACTACCGCATCCTCAATAATACAGTTGGCTAGAATTTCCACATCGTCAGCAATCACCGCATTTTTTAAAATACAATTGGCTCCAATGCTCACATTATTGCCAATGGAATTACTGCCCTCAAATAACACATTGATATCCACTTCGATATCCTGCCCTAAATGCTCAAAAGAACCTCTCACATCAATTCTTGCAGGATCACGCAAGCTTACTCCCAGCAACATCATTTTTTCAGCTTGTTCCAATTGATAAACGCGCTCTAAATAGGCTAACTGTTGCCGATCATTAACCCCTAACACTTCATCCTGGCTTTCCGGTTGTCTGGTTTTAACCTCAATTCCTTCATTTACGGCCATTTCGATAATATCGGTTAAATAAAACTCATTTTGAGCATTACTATTTTGTAATTTAGACAACCAGCTTTTTAGCAAATTGCCAGGCACTGCAATAATTCCAGTATTTCCTTCCGAAATTAGTTTTTCAGCCTCAGTAGCATCCTTTTCTTCCACAATTTTCTGGACTGAGCCATTATCGGCACGCACTATACGCCCATAACCTTTTGGGTTTTCCAAATTGACGGTAAGCAGACCAATTGAACGCTGACTGACATGCTCCAACAAGCCCTCAATGCTACTCTTCTTTAATAAGGGAACATCGCCATATAAAATCAGCACCTTATCGTTATCCTGAATAAAAGGTTCAGCTTGCTGCACGGCATGGCCGGTGCCCAATTGTTGTTTTTGCTCAACCCAATGGGCGTTCAACTGATTCAGCTCCTGTTTAACTAACTCACCGCCGTGGCCATAGACAATAACAATAGAGTTATTGTCCAACTGCTGGCTGGTATCATAAACATGATGCAATAATGCCCGCTCTGCTATCTTGTGCAGAACTTTGGGTTTATTAGAACGCATCCGCGTACCCTGACCAGCGGCCAATATGATTGTCTTTATTGCCATATTCAAATGATTCCTTTTGTTTTTTAGGGAAAATTTTAGCAAGAGATATCTACTCAGTGTTTCTTATACATTAGGAGTAAGCAGATACATATACTCTTCATGTTAAAAAACGTATTAACTTGTCATTCTATCCAGTCTAATTCTTTCTAGCAATCAAATATCTACAGACGAGGTGCATGCTCAAAAATAAGATGCCTACTGAAGAGGCATAGGTTTTGTAGATGTCAAAGTATAAAGCACTGCTAAACCAATGCTTTATACTTTAACTTCACTTTAAACTGATTTTTTTGGATAAAGCTCGGTAGGCTGGGGTGACGATAGGAACCTTAACATGATTTGAATAATTTTGATGCTAAGCAAAAGGAGCTAAAATCCGTAATAGATACAGCGTCGTTGTAGCTGAAAGCTACAGCAGTTCATCGTAATAAAAATGAATATGCTGGGGCAGTACCAATAAATAACAAAATACCGAGAATTCACGATATATCGTTAATAAGCCTTGCGAAAACATCTCGTGTTTCTGTTGAAAACAACCTCAATACACTGATATAAATACAATTAGTCAACAATAAAGGTTCTGGCACAGCTTCTGCAATAGTTAAACTATCACCTAACAAGACAGGAAGATAAAAT
>CAZNGU010000111.1:0-6608 GCA_964572325.1 uncultured Methylomarinum sp. | reverse complement strand
GCCGTATGCGCTGAGAGGTGCACGTGCGGTTCGGAGAGGAGAAGCAGGGAAATAGCTCGACTACGCCCTGCTTCTTACTCTACTTCGACTGAAAAATGGATTTACCTATCTAGTTGCAATCATCGATTGGTATTCACGTCGCGTACTCAGCTGGCGAATCAGTAATACCATGGATGCAACATCGCTATTCGCCTCCGCCCGACAATCATCTTACCGCCGCAACATTTGCAGCTTAACTGTGGACGGGGCTTAAGTGTTCGCAATATCTTTGACGGATCAATTTTTCCTATCATCCCGGGCATGGTGTGATAATTAAATCCTGTCTTAACCTTCTTTTCCATCAACTCTAGCTAATGTCAGGATAGGGGCATAAATAAAAATAAACAGCGTAAATGCGGCTAACCAGCAATACGTTGAAGCCATTAAGACGGTATTAAATCCGATAGGAAAAACAGCGGGTAATAATACCCGAAAAACAGCGGCCAGATTAATCAACACAAATGCTATAGCAATGGTGTTGGATGCTTTGAGAGCTCTACCGGTATGACCTAAAGAAACCCTGGCCATCATACCCAGTGTTATCACACCTATTCCGCCTACAGTAAAGGCATGTATGGCTAATGAAAGGGGCACGAATGAAACAGAGGCCAAAGCAACGAACACAAAACCGAGCATAATCCAGGCATAGCCAATGTAAAGTACCCATAACAAGGGTACATACCAGATTCTTTGCACATACCAGCCGGAAACCCGGACAAAATTAGCGATAACAGCAGAAACAGCGCTGAATGTTAAAAAATAACCGCTCACATCAAAGATAAGCAGAAGAAATACTAGGGCGCTGGTAGCAATGGCCAGTATATCCAGGGCAGGGTTGCGGATTGCCATAACCCCCTTGAGTCCACGTTCGGTAAAAAAGGGAAAAACTCTTCCGGCTATGACCAAAATCATGATAATGATGATTGCTAAAATAAGTGTCATTCCTAAGCTGGCGGAATTTTCATTAAAACCTAAAATTTCAGCATGAATAAGGAAATTAGCTAAAGCCATTAGCAATAGTAATCCTACAAAAAAGAGGTTTTTATAATTTCCGGAGCGAATAATAGGTTTAGCGACAAAATAGGCTAAGACAGGTAAAAAAGAGAAATCAATTAAAGCGATTAACAGATCAGGTAACAATTCTGAATAAAAGGGCACCAGACGGCCATAAACCCATAATAAACAGAGCATGGCTAACTGACCGCCTTTGACTGTTTTAACGCCAGTCCAGTTTTGCACTGCAGTCAGTAAAAAACCGGCAATGACTGCAATTGAATAGCCCAATAACATTTCATGGCCATGCCAGACTGTTTTTGGGTAATAATTATCCATATTGAGTGAGCTGTCAAAAATGGATGTCCATAAGCCAATTAAAATGAGTGCAAACAAACCGGCTAAGGCAAAAAAGGCTCTAAAACCTAAAGCAAATATGGGAAGGTCTATTCTCTGTCTATTCATAATTTCTGTTCTAACCAGTCAATTTCAGCATTTGAAAACCCTGCAATTATACGCAATTCCCGATTAAAGGGGCCTTTGGGTTTTCCGACATAAAATTGTTTAATCATTTTTTTATAATGTGAGTCAGGATCTAAGCCTTTTTCTTTACATAATACTTTAAACCAATAAGACCCTATTTCTACATGACCAATTTCATCATTTAATATTCGGGTCAATAAGTGTACGCTTTTTTCATCTTGCTGCTGTTCGAATTTATTAATCATTTGTGGCGTCACATCCAGGCCACGTGCTTCCATACAACGCGGAACAATAGCAAGGCGTGCTAACACATCTTCTGCCGTATCTTCGGCATGATCCCATAATCCCCTATGTGCAGGCAAATCACCATAATCAGCCCCCATTTCTAATAGATGTGCTCTGATGAGCTGAAAATGTTGTGCTTCTTCATCGGCAACTTTTAACCAGTCCTGATAAAATTGTTCGGGTAAATTTCTGAATCGGTACAAGATATCCCAGGCTAAATAGATGGCGACGAATTCAATATGCGCTAGAGCGTGAAAAAATGCAACTTTGCCTGTTTGAGTATTAAATTTGCGTTTTGGCATCTCTTTAGGTGACAGTAATACAGGTTGTTCAGGAAATTTTGTTTTGCTTATATTAAAGACGGGGTCAGTTGACTTATAAGATAATTGTCCACTGACAGATAATGCTCTGGCACGATGCGTTGCTTCAATTTTTTTTGCAATATCGCTATCATGTAGACAAAATGTTGCTATGGTAAAAATATTTTCCACTTATGCGTTAAACCTAATTATTGAATTGAAAGAATAATGATAAAAAAATACATTAATTTAAGTCTGCTAATTTTGTATTGTAGTTTAATATACTGGCTTTCTGCACAGTCTTCTCTTCCTGCTCCCATGCTGTTTTCTCATCAAGATAAAGTTATTCATATGGGCGCTTATTTTGTAATGGGGCTAATTGCGTGGCGCTTCTTTAATGATTATTTCAGCAAAGCGGCAGTAGTATCTATTATTAGCCTAGGCTATTGTAGTTTGTATGGATTTTTAGATGAATGGCATCAGTCCTTTGTACCCGGGCGAGATGCAGATGCATTGGATTGGATGGCTGATACGGCAGGCGCATCAATCGCCATGCTCTTTATTTATTTCCAGCAGCCTAAGACGCCTAATAATAATGAAAATAATTCATTTTTTTAAATATTTTATAGTTGATCCAGTCAGTTTTAGTATTAAAGCTAAATTACTATCTCTCATCGCCTGTTTTTGTTCTATTTTTTTCATTGCTTTAATTACCAAGGTTATTTCACCTTGGCCAGGTTACCCAATGATTGTTGCTTCCATGGGAGCCTCGGCTATCATTTTATTTTTTATTCCGAGTAGTCCATTAGCTCAGCCTTGGCCATTTGTTGGGGGACAGCTAGTATCTGCAATAGTGGGTGTATTCTGTGCTTTGAATATTGAAGAAATATCGACTGCGGCAGCTTCAGCGGTTGGTGGTTCAATTATTATGATGTTAGTCATGCGGTGTTTGCATCCGCCTGCCGCAGCAACCAGCTTGACCCCATTAATGGCCGGGACGTCAATTACCTCTTTAGGTTATTCTTTTGTTGTTGTTCCTGTTGCCGTGAATGTTATTAGTTTATTGCTATTAGCAATAATCATTAATCGATGGGTCATGGCTAGGGAGTACCCTAGTCCTTTACCCGTTATGAAAAAAGTTAATCAACGGCATACTGTGACAACGCCTAGTCATCAGGTTGGTTTTTCAGAACAAGACCTTGAATTGGTTTTAAAAGATAGCGATGTATTTATTGATATAACGCACACTGAATTAAGTCATTTATTATCACAAGTTGAAAGCAATGCATTTAAGCGGTTTAAAGGATCTCTTGTATGTGCTGATATTATGATTGAAGAGATTATGACGGTTGAATACGGTACAGAGGTCGAACATGCCTGGAAAATTATGCGAGAAAATAAGCTAAAAGTAATGCCTGTGGTGGATAGAGCTGAACGTGTCATCGGAATTATTACCTGGAATGATTTTTTTAAATTTCTTGATTTGAATATGTATGAAAGTTTTCAGGATGAATTTCGCAACTTTATCAGGCGGACAGATAATGTGACGGCTTCCAAGCCAGAATCAGTAGGCTTCATTATGACTCGTTCTGTTATAACATTAGCAGATACGGCACATATTGTAGATCTTATTGATTTGATGTCTATTCATGGGCATAGACAAATACCTATCGTCAATTCAGAGCAGCGTCTGGTCGGTATGGTTTATCAGGCAAATTTAATTGCAGCGTTATACAACGAAGAATTAGCGCATAATGTATATAACTCGAATAATGAGACTATTTAATGAACCTTTTATCCATTAATACTGCCTTGCCTACTGATATTGATTATAAAGGAAAGACAATATCTACAGGGATTTTTAAGAGATCTGTAGAAGAGCCTGTTTTTTTCTCAAAAAACAATTTAAAGGGTGATAAACAAGCTGATCTAAAAAACCATGGGGGGGAGCATAAGGCGGTATATGCTTTCTCCTCAGATCACTACACTTATTGGCGCAAGGTGCTTCAAAACACGAAGTTAAAGCCAGGTGCTTTTGGGGAAAATTTAACCATATCAGGCTTTGATGAATCTGTTTTACATATTGGCGATCAGTTAAGCATTGGTCAATCCATTTTAGAAATAACGCAACCCAGAGTACCCTGTTTTAAACTGGGTCTTGCCGTTGGGAATCAAAATATGCCGCGTTTATTTATTGAGAACTTTGCAACAGGTGCTTATCTTAGAGTCATACAGGAGGGGGTTGTCGAAACGGGTAGTAAAGTGGAGCGGGTTAAAGAAGGCCAGTTTAAGGTAAACATTAAATCCTTATTTAGAGCTTATTTTGATAAAAACTATCCTGCATCAAGATCAATTATGGAAAGAGCGCTTCTTATTCCAGCGCTTTCTTGCGAGTGGAGAAAAAAATTATCCATTAGGCTATCTTCTGTGGATACGCTTTAATATATTCTTAAGCGTAAAGAGTATATTGAAAGTAAAATAAATTTATATCTCTAATAAAGCAGATATAGCCCACTCTAAATCTGAAAAATGACCAAATTCACTGGCTTTTAAACGCCCTTTTTTATCAATCAATATATGAGAGGGTGTACCTTGTAAATTGTATAACTTGAATGTTTCAGCGGTAGATAAACGTGATTGTAGGTGGTTTAAAACATTCTGATGAGTTTGTTTTTTATGTCGTTCATTTTGATGAAGAAAATCAGGAATATGCTCTTCAATGAAAAGTGAAATTTCATTTTCTGTGATTTCTTTTGTGTGTTTTGTTATTTTATCCATCGCTAATGGAAATGGAATGTGGAAAGGCAATTGCTCATCAATTAATTGACTATTTTCTGTTAGTACGCGTAAGGTTTCCCCTGTCACTTTATTCTTTGTTGCCAATAACTCTAGATTTTCCAAGGTATTTTTATCGAAGTCTTCAAATGCAGTGGCTATACCTAATACAACGAGACCTTTATCAAAATATTTCTGATACATATTGATAGCTTGAGGAAGACTATATAAAAAACAGCCAGGGCAATTGACTTGAAATACTTCAATTAAAACAACCTTACCCTCAAGCAGGTCAATATTGGTCGGATTTCCTTGTACCCAATCTGATATTTGTAATAAGGGGGCTTTTTCTCCCAATTTTGCTGTTTTATTCATGTTTATTTGAGTTGTAGGCTAAGGGAGATGGAAAGAAATAATTATCCTGCCCAATATCGATCGATTATTTCTTTCCAGCTCCCTAATGTTAGTATTATCGAAATATTTAGAGATAATAAGCCATCATCATTTATGAATAGTATAAGGATAAGTCTCGAATCACTCCTAAGTGATTGAAACTGAAAAAATCAAACGAAAGATGAAACAGTTTCAGATTGCTTGCTATTCGATAAGTGGGGATAGCTCTAGTTTATGAACGGATGCTTCTTCAGCATCCCAATTAGGATCATACACGTCAGATTCTTCTGGTAAGTTACCATCAAGAATTAAATATTGCCGGTGTTGCAAGTAGGATTCTCGAATAAAAACATAGCGATTAATGGCAGCTTCCTTAACTATCGCTTCAGTTGTCATCAAACCAGCTCTTCTATCGGTAACATCTAAAACATCTGAAGCAGTACTGGCAACACTAGCGGCAAAACCGAAAAAAATAGTATAGTTAAGTGGATCCATTAAAGCATCACCCAGTAAACCCGTTGCCCCTCTGGGCGAGCTAGGCCCCCAAAAAGGCAAAACCAGATAAGGGCCGGAAGGAACACCCCATACTCCTAGAGTTTGCCCAAAATCTTCATTATGTTTTGGCAAAGCAATCAGAGTTGCGAGATCTATAAAACCAACAATGCCCACTGTGGTATTCAGTAAAAACCGACTCATATCCATACTGGCTTGTAATAGTTTAAATTGCAGCAGGTCATTAATGGTGACACCAATGTCATCTATATTGCTAAAAAAATTGGTGACACCTCTGTCTATGGGGTCAGGCGTTATATCTATATATCCCTTGGCCAGGGGGTTAATTATCAATTCATCAAAATCATCATTGAATTCCTGGGCACCGCGATTCCAGTCTTCCCAGGGATCATCAGGGTTTGTTGGGTTGGATGCACAACCATTCAGTGCAATTAGTAATAATAAATTAATAAGTAAATGTCTTGTTCTTAGCTTGTCCCAAATATTCATTTTATTCTCCATTTGGTATGAAGATTGCCGTTTAGATTTCTAAATAAAATGACAAATCCTGTTTCTTTTTAAGAAAATATTGTCATGTGCCGGTCACGATTGGTTAAATATAGCAACTCTGCAGCTGCCATGTTGCAAGTTATAAGCTTGTAAAATATACACTCTTTTTGTGTTATCAAAACTATGATTTGGCATAAATCATGTGAAGCTTGTTTTAGCAACAAGGGTAAATTGGTAAGAAATAAAATTGCCTGCTACTAGTACTCCATCACAATTATATTGACGAATATAAAAAGTCGATAAGTAGTCATCTGCGGCGTTGCACTCGCTTAAATTAGC
>CAZNGU010000110.1:0-6616 GCA_964572325.1 uncultured Methylomarinum sp. | reverse complement strand
TGCTACTGCACTTTTACGACGTCCTGTTCCATAATATTGAGCTGCCATAATTATCCTATAATTCCAGTACTTTGGGTTGTTGAGCTTGATGGTCGTGGTTGGGGCCAGCATAAACTTTTAGTTTTTTGAACATGGCGCGACCCAGTGGGTTCTTAGGTAACATCCCTTCAACTGCTTTATTAATAATACGATCAGGGAAAGTTTTTCTTAACTTTCCAAGAGAGACAGATTTTAGGCTGCCAATATAGCCAGTGTGATGGTGATACATCTTGTCATTTTCTTTGTTACCGGTAACACCGATTTTTTCAGCATTGACTACTATAATGTAATCGCCGGTATCAACATGAGGTGTATATTCTGGTTTATGTTTGCCTCGAAGACGTCGTGCAATTTCAGTAGCAAGGCGGCCTAAGGTCTTGCCTTCTGCATCAACTACATACCAATCGCGTTTAACTTCTGCTGGCTTTGCACTAAATGTTTTCATTATTACTTAGTATCTGTCAGGACTATTAAAAGCGAGAATTCTACTGTATTTTTCAATAACGTTCAAGTTTATTTATAATTTTATCTTTAAGGCATGTAGTTTTCGGTACAGGTGGGTTCTTTCCATAGCGACTGCCACAGCTAATTTGGCAACGCTGCCACCGGTTTTTTCAAAATGATATTCTAAATAGGATTTTTCAAAATGTTCTCTGGCTTCTTTCAGTGGGTAATTAAAAAATTCGGGAATGGAGCTGCTAATTTGTGGTTTATCAGTGATTGAACCTAAAGCTGTTTTTGTTTCGTCTAGTTCTATGTCATCGCCTATGCCTAAAATCATTAAACGTTGTACCAGGTTTCTTAATTCTCTTACATTACCCGGCCAGGCATAATTACGTAAATAATTTTGTGCTGACATGGAAAACTTTCTAAAAGGTAATTTTTCAATATTAATAAAATGATCAACATAAAAAGTGAGTAGTGCGGGAACATCTTCGCTATGCTCTCTTAACGGCGCAATGTCGATGGTGACTTCATTAAGCATATAATAGAGGTCTTGGCGAAATCGTTGGGCATTTACTTCTTCTTGCAGAGTTTCACGGGTTGAAGCAATCACCCTGATGTCAACAGTGACAGGCTCACTGCCTCCTACTCTAAGAAAAGAACTGGATTCCAGGGCACTCAGCAGTCGGCTTTGGGTTTCAGCATCCATACCGGCAATTTCGCCTAAAAATAAGGTGCCGCCCTGTGCCTGTTCCAGCAGTCCCTGATACACTTTGCCATTTTCTTCTTTACCAAAAAATTCTACCGCAGAATTTTCAGGGGAAATACAGCCGACGGCAACGTCAATAAAGGGGCCTTCACGGCGGCTGGTGTTATTATGTAGATAATGGGCAAATACCTCTTTGCCCACACCGGCTTCACCAACCAGTAATACTTTGGCATTATGCTGGGATAATCGTTTTAACTGGTCTTTAGTGCGTGCTATGGTGGCGCTTTTACCCACTGGTTCAATATCAAGCATTAATTGCTGTTTAAGCCCGGCATTTTCTTGTTGTAACTGACTGGTTTGTATCGCCCGTTCTATGGTCAGTAAAAGTTTTGCCAGGGTCAAGGGCTTTTCCAGAAAGTCGTAGGCACCGAGCCTGGTGGCTTCTACTGCAGATTCTACAGAGCCATGCCCAGACATCATAATGACAGGACAAAGTAAATTATTATCTGCTACCCATTCTTTTAGCAAGGTAATACCGTCCGTATCAGGCATCCAGATGTCCAGTAAAATCAACTGAGGTTCGCGTTGTTCTTTTGCTGCTCTGGCAGCGGCGGCATTTTCAGCCATGACGACCTGGTAGCCTTCGTCTTCAAGAATTTCTGAAACCAGTTGTCTGATATCGGGTTCATCATCAACTACTAAAATGCAAGGTGAGTTTGTATTCACTGTTTCTTCCTAAATTGTGGGTAACTGGATTATAAAGCCAGCACCATTATTATACGTTGTATCTACCCAGATTACCCCGCCATGTTCTTCAATGATTTTCTTAACAATTGCCAGGCCTAAACCGGTTCCTTTCGTCTTGGTTGTGACATAAGGTTCAAAAATAGTATTGATTTGTTGTTCTGTGATACCTGGGCCATTATCATAGATAGCTAATTCAACATACTCCGAGTTATTTCGTAGAACTTTGTTCAACTTTATTTCTATTTGACCGTTATCATTCACTGCTTCCTGGGCATTTTTAAGCAGATTATGTAAAACCTGCCTGATACTTACCGGATCTGCTTTAATGATTATGTTTTCAGTTTCAAATGTAGTTTTAAAATGGCTTGTTTGCAATGAATATAAGGCTAAAATTTCATTAATCAATTGGTTAAGGTTAATGTGTTCAACTTGCTTTTTACTGGGTCTGGCATATTCTGAAAAATCATCAACCATAGATTTCATGGCTTTGACTTGATTAACAATGGTTTGCGTCGAACGTAGTAGTATGTTCGCTGATTTTTCAGACAGTTCAGCAGACAGTTTATGTTGCATTCTTTCCGCCGCTAGTTGAATCGGTGTTAATGGGTTTTTGATTTCATGTGCCAGGCGTCGGGCAACTTCACCCCAGGCTGCATTTTTTTGTGCCTGGATCAAGTCGGTGACATCGTCAAAAACTACAATGGAGCCGACTGCGTTGCCAGTGGAATCGAATAAGGGTGTGCCACGGCAAAGTAATTCCTGGCGACCATTGCTGCCCAGAAAAGCAAATCTGTGTTCCCAGATATCTTCAGCGTGTTGTAATAGATTGTGTATGGTTGTTAATAATGGGGATAATTCTTCATGTTTTGTTGCTATATTCAGTAAAGTTTTGTCAACAAAATGACTGACTTGAATATGCAAAATTCGATAGGTGGCCTGATTTGCGGTACGGATTTTATGAGATTCACTAAAACTGATTACACCGGCTGTTAAATTGGATAAAACAGTTTCCAGATAAGCACGCTGGTGTTCTACTTCGACACTGGCTGCGCGTGTTTCATCCCTTGACTTAGCAATGCGCTGGGTCATGGCGTTAAAAGATTCTACCAGAAAACCTAAGTCATCCTGAGACATGACAGGCAGTTGTTGCTGGTAATTTCCACTAGCTACCGCTTGTGTTCCTTTGACCAGTTCTTTGACTGGTGCAACGATGTTTCTAATACTGATAAAAGCAATCCAGATTGCGGCTAACAAGCTGAGTAACAAGACCAGGGATAAGACTAATACAAAACTGCTTTTTAATGAGTCCCGTAAAAAGGACATTTCCTGAAAGCGGATAAAGGCAAAATCTATGGAGTCTGTCAGGTCTGCAATGCGCAGGGGGACGTGAAATAAAGCTTGCAGATAGCGGGGTTCATCATCAAGTACCGGAACCACAACTTGTATTTGCAAACCCTCCTCGTCATCAGGGGTTAAGGCGTAATATTCCTGATTTTGTCGAGTTTGTAACCAGATATGGTCTTCTGGTAATGTAGGTAAAATATTGCTGGGCTCTATGCTATCGGAAGCAATTATATGACCTTGACGGGAAAAAAGTGCGATTTCTGTAGCATCTATTTTTTCTCGTAGTTCACTCATTTCCAGGGTAATTAATGTTTTAGATTTACCGGTAACTTCTTTGGCTATCTGTCGCATTTGTTTTAAATGCAAACGCATTCTATGCTCCAGGGATACCTCACTCAGTTCTAATGCATCTTCCATGGCTCTATCAATTTCTACATTAAACCAGCTGTCGATTCCCTGATGCAGAAATTGTACCGAAAAATAAAAAACAATCACTGCCGGAGCTATGGCCAATAATGCAAATAAGGAAACCATGCGGGTGGTGAGTCTGGAGCCAGCCGCTCTTTTTTTTAGCTCACGCGTCAATGAATAGACATTGATGCCGACCAAAATAAATAAGGTGAGTGATCCCAGGCTATTACCCAGTAGTAACCAGGAATAAATGTCATTTAGCTCGGAAGATTCCTGGGTTGCCGTGCTCATTAACTGTAACGACAGAAGAATTAAGCCAAATAAAACCAGGGTGAAAGCACTAAGGGGTATTTTTAATTTTGTAGTTGCCATAACGACCAGGGGCTGGATAACGACCATTGCGAGTTAAAATAAGACATGGGGCGCAAGGGCGTGGGTAAGGCTTCGTGATTAAATTGGGTTTTTATAACAATAGAGTATTTTATATTACTTGCTAATAATTTTTTGTCGATCAGGCGGATGTCTCGAAGTTTAGACATGGAATTCAAGGCCACTGTTAAGCTTGAAAACATGTGTTTTGAATTGTCGTTTGATTCTTTAACGCTATACAAATTGAGCAAGGCATGGTTTCTAATCTGGTAATTTATGCTTATTTTTTTTAGGGTAGTATCCCAGATAATACCTGGTTGCTGTATTTTAATCAGTATCTGCCAGCTTAAGGGAATGCCTTTTTGTAAGGCTTCCCGTGCAGTTGGGCTTAAATTGTAATGAATATCCGCATTTAATTGGTAATAGCTATTTTGTAGTTGAATATCGACATTGTTTATGGATGCAGAAAAGTCTTCAGCAGATACTTTTTGAGATGCCAGGCAAAACAATAAGGTCAGAATACTTAAGGAACGTGCACGAAATAACTTGAACAATTGACTTTGTATTTTGTCCGTCTTCTTCGTTGTAGAAAGAGTTACATAGCATGCTATGCGCCCCTTTCTACGCCTCGAATACGAACAAACTACTTTGCCACTTGCCCAACTTATTTCGTGCACGATCCTAAGTCTTTATGTTTTAAGCAACTTGGCATAATAAAATCCATCCATATTACAATCGCCCGTTATTATTTGTCGGCCAAAGCTTGTTTTTATACCCCAGTCAGCGTGAATACTTATTTCTGTTGCGTCAACATGATTATTTAAAAAACCTTCAATTTGTTGTTCGTTTTCCTGTTTTAGAATAGAGCAGGTTGCATATAAAAGGATTCCCCTCGGTTTTAATAGTTTCCATGCAGCATTTAAGATTTTTGTCTGAAGTGCTTGTAAGGCATCAATATCACTTTCACGGCGCAAAATTTTGATGTCAGGGTGGCGTCTTATCACGCCGGTGGCAGAGCAGGGGGCATCAAGCAATATGCGATCAAAAAGCTGATTGCCTGACCATGTGGCCGGGTCACTGGCATCTGCTGCAATCAGTGTTGCCTGGAGGTTTAAACGTTGTAGATTATCTTTTACTCTATTTAATCGCTGTTTATCAATATCAACGGCAAGCACGGAAACTGAGTGTCCATATCTTTCCAAAATAGCGGCGGTTTTACCGCCAGGTGCTGCACATAAATCAAGCACAAGATGATTTTCCTGAACATCAAGCAATACTGCAGCTAATTGAGCGGCCGTGTCTTGCACTGAAACCAGTCCATTACTGAACCCTGGGAGTTTTTCAACAGCTACAGCCTGTTTTAATACAATAGCTGAATCAGAAAAAGGCAAGGTGCTAGCAGAAATAGCCTGTTGATCTAATTGTATCAGATAACTTTCAAGCTTATTTTTTGCCAGATTTACCCGTAATGCCATAGGGGCTTGTTTATTGTTTTCCTGAAATATTTTTAAAGCACAATCCGGCCAGTCATGAGAGATTTTATCCATCAGCCATGAAGGATGGGAATATTGGGCTGAAGGGTATTGATCTGCTTGATTATTCAGTGTTTCCTGCTTACGAATAAATTGCCGGAGTACCCCATTAATTAAAGATTTTGCCCAGTTTTTTTTTCTGGCTGCCGCGACAGTTTCCGAAACAGCGGCATGAGGTTTTACCCGCAGGTTGTTCAACTGAAAAATGCCAATCAGTAACAGCATTTTAATATCACTGTCTTTATTTCGTAGGGGTTTATCCAGTAATTGCTGGAGCATATAATCCAAACGCTGATATTGACGTGCAACCCCGTAACATAACATTTGTACAAAAGCACTGTCTTTGTTGTGATCAATACCTTCTAAAGCATGATCCAGAGCCATGGTTAATGACTGGCCATCTTTAATAACTTTGTTTAAGACACCCGCACTGATAAGGCGTAAATTCATTTTACTGTACGCCTATCCAAGAATCACACCTTCAATAGGATGAGCATTTAAGAATGCTTGAATATCCATTCGTTTTTTTCCGGGTAGTTGAACCTCAAGTAAATCAATAACACCCTGGCCTGTTACTACGCCAAGTTGCTTGTTATGCAGAAAAACAGAACCTAAGGACAAGCTAGATGATTCACGACTAATAGCGGCTTTCCAAATGCGTAGTGTTTTGCCGCTATATAGTGTTTGAGCAACAGGCCAGCTATTAAGTCCTCTTATCTTACGATCAATCTCTATAGCGGAAAGCTTCCAATCTATCCAAGCTTCTTTTTTGTCTAGTTTTTCGGCATAAGTTACTAAAGACTCGTCTTGTTTTTCAGGATGTAAAGTAGCTGCTTCTATTTGAGCTAATACTTTTTCAATACCTATTGCCCCAAGTTGGGCTAATTTATCATGTAAGTCACTGCTGGTGCTATTGGTTTCAATAGGGCATGATTCTTTATGCAGCATATCCCCCGCATCCAGTTTTTTTATGACTTGCATAATGGTAATGCCAGTTGTTGTATCGCCAGCTAACAGTGCA
>CAZNGU010000109.1:0-6652 GCA_964572325.1 uncultured Methylomarinum sp. | reverse complement strand
CGACTATCAACAAGGTGATAGTTATAGAATAATTTATATTCATGTGCCGGCAGCTTGGATGTCATTATTTATCTATGTAGTAATGGCTATATCAGGCGCTATCGGCCTTATCTGGCGTATGAAAATTGCTGATGTAGTCGCTATCAGTAGTGCACCGATCGGTGCCAGTTTCACTTTTATTGCATTAGTTACCGGTTCTTTATGGGGTAAGCCCATGTGGGGAACCTGGTGGGCCTGGGATGCACGATTAACTTCAGAATTAATCCTGTTATTTTTATATCTAGGAGTTATTAGCTTATACGGGGCTATTGAAGACAAGCGCACCGCATCACGAGCCGTTTCAATTTTAGCTCTGGTCGGTGTAGTTAATATCCCCATCATTCATTATTCAGTAGAATGGTGGAACACCTTGCACCAAGGGCCTACTGTCACCAAAATGGATAAACCGTCAATAGATATAACTATGTTGATTCCTCTGTTATTAATGGCGTTTGCATTCAAATTTTATTATGCCATTGCCATGATGTTGGCAGCTAAAGTTGAACTGTTAAAACGTGAGCAAAACAGTCAATGGGTGAAAAATATAGTGGAGGAAAAGGCATGAATAGTTTTGCCGAATTTTTAGGCATGGGTGGCTATGGTATGTATGTATGGCCAGCTTATGGTATTACTTTTGTAGTTTTATTGTTAAATGTCATCATGCCGCTAATGCAAAGAAGACAAGTTATCCGTGACTTAGCCTTAAAACAAAAAAGAAAACAATCATGACACCGGTAAAAAAACAACGACTCATCCTGATTTTACTGATGGTGGCAGGTATTGCTGTTGCAGTGACTTTTGCCTTAAAAGCCTTTAATGAAAATTTAATGTATTTTTTCTCAACTACTGAGGTGGTCGAAGGTAAAGCACCAAATCAGGCTAAGTTTCGCTTGGGTGGCATGGTTGTAGAAGGCAGTATTGAAAGACCCAATAATGGCCTGATGGTGCGTTTTGTATTAACCGATTATGAAAAGCAAGTCACTGTAGAATACACAGGCCTATTACCCGATTTGTTTCGCGAGGGACAAGGTATCGTTGCCAACGGACGTTTGAATAAAGATAATGTGTTTATTGCTGAAGAAGTCCTGGCAAAACATGACGAGAATTATATGCCACCTGAAGTGGCAGATAGTTTAAAGAAACCAGTAACTGAACAACAAACAGCAGGACAATAATAATGATAGCTGAAATTGGGCAATTTTCTCTCATCCTTGCCTTAGTCATGGCTGTCATACAGGGTACTCTTCCTATCATAGGTGCTTATCGCCTAACAGGAGGCTGGGTGGCTGTGGCCAAACCTGCCGCGTATGGACAATTATTATTCATGCTGATTTCCTACGGCTGTTTAACCTATGCTTTTTTAGTCCATGATTTTTCAGTTCTTTATGTTGCTAATAATTCTAATACGGCATTACCAATACTGTATTTGATTTCCGGCGTCTGGGGCGCACATGAAGGTTCTCTATTATTATGGGCCTTGGTTCTTTCTATTTGGACAGGGCTGGTGGCTACTTTTAGTAAAACGGTTCCAGAAACCACTTTGGCGCGGGTTCTAGGAGTGATGGGGCTGATTAGTATCGGTTTCATTTTGTTTTTATTATTAACCTCCAACCCTTTTGAACGCTTATTTCCAGCAGCTATTGAAGGCGGCGATTTAAACCCTTTATTACAAGATCCCGGATTAATCATCCATCCCCCTATGCTTTATATGGGTTATGTCGGGTTTTCCGTGGCGTTTGCTTTTTCTATCGCTGCGTTACTAGAAGGACGATTAGATTCTGCCTGGGCAAGATGGTCAAGACCCTGGACTAATATAGCCTGGATGTTTCTAACTTTTGGCATCGCCTTGGGAAGCTGGTGGGCTTATTATGAATTAGGCTGGGGCGGCTGGTGGTTTTGGGATCCGGTTGAAAATGCATCATTTATGCCCTGGTTAGTCGGTACGGCACTTATCCATTCTTTAGCGGCCAGTGAAAAACGAGGGGTATTCAAAACATGGACAGTATTATTGGCTATTCTTGCTTTTTCCCTGAGTTTATTAGGCACGTTTCTGGTACGTTCAGGGGTATTAACCTCAGTCCATGCCTTTGCCAGTGATCCGGCGCGTGGATTATTCATATTGATATTTCTGGCAATTGTGGTGGGTGGTTCTTTAATACTTTATGCTTTCAGAGCACCTAAAGTTAAAAACAGCGTTAGCTTTGAATTGATTTCTCGCGAATCCACCTTGCTTATAAATAATGTTTTATTGGTAGCTACCGCAGCCAGTATTTTGCTAGGTACACTTTATCCTTTAGTTATTGATGCTTTAGGTATGGGTAAAATTTCAGTGGGACCTCCTTATTTTAATGCTATTTTTATTCCTTTAATGGCGCCTCTGACGGTGACGGTGGGGATAGGCATGTTAATTCGCTGGAAACGCGATGATTTAAAAGCATTAGGCTGGCGTTTAAAGGGCATAATAATTAGTTGTGTGGGTATTGGCTTTTTAATACCCCTATTAATGCCTTTTTATTCATGGGCTGCGGGTCTTGGTGTGACTTTGGCTTTGTGGACAACGGCTACGGTAGTTTTATCATTCAGTGATCGACTGGGTAAAAAAGGTTTGAGCTGGCAGCGTCTCAGAGCTATTCCTGCCGGGTTTTATGGTATGACGGTCGCGCATTTAGGTATTGCTGTTTTTGTTATTGGTATCACCTTTACTTCTATTTATACCATTGAACGGGATGTCCGGATGGAGCCGGGTGATACCTTGGAAATGTCGGGATATACTTTTGAGTTTCATGGGGTGAAAGAAACCCAAGGGCCTAATTATTTGGCACTTGAGGGAGAATTTTCTGTTAGCGTGGATGGTGAACAAGTCACCACGCTTAATCCACAAAAAAGAGAATATCGAGTACAGAAAATGCCGATGACAGAAGCCGCAATAGATGCCGGGTTTTCCAGAGACTTGTTTGTGGCCATTGGCGAACCTTTAGGTAACGAAGGTGCATGGAGTCTACGGATACACTATAAATCCTTTATTCGCTGGATTTGGCTAGGCGCTATATTTATGGGGCTAGGTGGTTTAATAGCAACTACAGACAAGCGTTATCGTAAAGGAAATAAGGACAAAATAAGCGGAGCTAGCGCTAATGCTTAAATATATTCTGCCCTTAATTCTGTTTATTGTAATGGCGGTTTTTTTAGCGATGGGCTTAAACTTAAATCCAAGGGATATTCCCTCTCCTTTGATTGATAAGCCAGCCCCTGATTTTACTTTACCTATTTTGGCCAGTCCTGAAAAAACATTAAGTAAGGCTGATATGGCTGGCAAGGTCTGGTTATTAAATGTCTGGGCATCTTGGTGTGGCTCCTGTCGTGCCGAACATCCCGTGTTTAATCAACTGGCAAAAAAAAATATAGTGCCAATTATTGGTTTGAATTATAAGGATGAAGCCTGGGCTGCAAAACAGTGGTTAAATCAGTTAGGCAATCCTTATCAGATTAGCATTATGGATCAGGAAGGACGCACAGGTATTGATTATGGGGTTTATGGGGTTCCAGAAACCTTTGTTATCGATAAAAAAGGACTGATACGTTATAAACACACAGGTGCTGTATCAGTAAATGATGTTCAGCAAATACTATTGCCACTGATTAAACAATTAAACGCCGAAATATAATGAAGTTGTTACAAATTTTATTTTTATTCATGCTTTCATCCAGCTGTATTGCAGGCGTGGAATATAGAAAGTTCGATGATCCGCAAAAAGAACAGGCCTATAAAGTATTAATTGAAGAATTACGTTGCCTTGTTTGTCAAAATCAGACCATTGCAGATTCCAATGCAGATTTAGCTAAAGATTTGCGTCGACAAGTTTATGAAATGCTGGAAAAAGGACAGTCCAGAGATGAGATAGTAGAGTTTATGATTGAACGCTATGGCGATTTTGTCATGTATAACCCGCAGTTTAAAGCCAAAACAGGGGTGCTATGGATTGCCCCCTTTGTGTTTTTATTGATAGGTTTTGCTTTAGTGTTTATATTGAGTAAAAGAAAAAAAATGCGAGAAAATATAGAACCTGACGCACAGCAAAAAGAAAAACAAGCGAAAGTCAAAAATCTATTAGGTAAAGGAGGTTCGTCGTGAATTTAACGTATTGGCTCATTGTGAGTGTACTTCTTATCCTTGCTTTAATAATCATTGTTCCACCTTTGTGGAAAAAAAAAGAGGTTAAGGATTTAGATTCCGAGGGACGTAATGTCAGTATTGCTCAAGATAAAGTAACGGAATTAAAACGACAATTAGATGCTGGCAATTTAAGCCAAAAACAGTTTGATGCGCAATATGAGGAACTTGAATTATCTCTCGGCGATGATTTAATTGACGAGCAAGATAGTCAAAGCCATTTAGGCTCACAAGGACGCTGGGTAATCCCCATGATAGTGATGGTGGTACCCCTGTTTTCAGTATTGACCTATTTTTCCCTAGGTGAGCCAGAAGCCTTAAGTAAAGCAGAAATAAAGCAAGCACCACATGTACAAACACCGACCATGGCAGATATCAATGGCATGGTACAAGGACTAGCCGATCGCTTAAAGAAAGAGCCCGATAATGTAAAAGGCTGGATTATGCTAGGACGCTCCTACAAATACATGAAAAAGTATGATTTAGCAGCAGAAGCTTTAGCCAATGCTTATGCCTTAGCTGCTGATGATCCTGAATTAATGCTGGATTATGCGGATGCCCTGTCCATGACACAGGGCGGAAAGATGGCAGGCAAACCAGCAGAATTGGTTTTTAAATCTCTGCAGAAAGTACCGGATAGTATTTCTGGATTGTGGCTGGCCGGAATAGCTAAGGCTGAAACAGGGGGATATATTCAAGCCATACAGTACTGGAAAAAACTGGAAACACTTTTAATGCCCGGCTCTGCTGATTTACAGGCACTGCAAAAGCAGATAGCCGCTGTACAGGCACAAATTCCCGGTACTGAAGAAATTAAACCGCTAGTCACCGAAGCACAACAAGCTAAAGGAGTTAGTATAGATGTCAAAGTCAGTATCAATTCTGCCATCAAAGCAAAAGTTAATCAGGGTGATACTGTTTTTATTTATGCAAAAGCATTAACAGGCCCCCCCATGCCTTTGGCCATTGTTAGAAAACAAGTTTCTGATTTACCATTGTCTGTTACATTAAATGATTCAATGGCGATGATGCCCGCAATGAAATTATCTAATTTTAACGCCGTTAAAGTAATGGCAAGAATTTCCAAATCTGGAACAGCCATGCAACAAAAAGGTGATTTTATAGGGATGCTAGAATTAAAAGCTTTGGCTAATAATACTGCGGTAGCTATTGTCATAAATCAAGAAATTGAATAATTGAGATGGAAATTTTTCATAAAAAAGTGATATTTTTTAAATTTCAGGTAAAATCAAGCTTATCAACATAAGCTTGATTTTTACTTTATGCGACTAGGTTTTTGATTTTCTAATAGTTAAGAATAGAGCAGCAGCCTGCTTACAACAAAGCGACTCAGCATACAAACCAGAGACTTAGCTGCGCGGAATATATTTGTTCTATGTCAGATAAAAATAATTAATGGCAACTATACCGCAACATCCCATAGATATTGAGCAAGTCTTGATCAATAATGCTTCTTCAGTAGAAGCTCAACGCATCATGCTTGTCAATGATAAACCAGCTAATTTACTGGCAATGCGTGCCTTGCTAAAAAAAATCAATACTGAAATAGAAGTTATTGAAGCTACTTCGAGTAATCTTGAGGTATTATCACTCGCACTGAAACATCGCTATTCACTGATAATTCTGGATCTGCAAATGTCTGATCTAGATGGCCATAAAATTGCCAGAGCCCTGCACAATAGTGTAAGCACCAGTCATATTCCTATCATTTTTATAAGCACTATTTTGAGTGATGAACAAGAGTGGCTGGATGGCCTACATTCAACTACCATCGACACGGTTAAAAGGCCAATCAACGAAGATCTTTTTTTATCTAAAGTCAGGGTTTTTCTGGAATTAGATAGACAGAAATTTGAGCTGAGAAAAATAAACCTTAGTCTTGAAGAAAAAAATAAAGAACTAAAAAAAGAGATAGTTCAACGTATTTCTGCTCAAAACCAATTACAAACATTATCAGAAGCCGTTGGCCAACATCCCGTTGCTGTGATTATTACAGATGGGAAAGGGCAAATAAAGTTTATTAATGACCCGTTTGAAGAAATATCAGGATATGGTATAGAAGAAACTGCGAGACATACAATATTTGACACTTTGCAGATTGATAAGAAGACCTTCGCTAGTCTCTGCAAGTCCCTGAGCAAAGGGGGCATCTGGCGAGGAGAATTTAATGCAGTTAGTAAAGATAATATCCAGTTATGGCTGAATGTTACTGCTTTAAGGATGGAAAATAATAACAATTCCTTACGCTATCTTTACTTGCTTGAAGATATTAGTTTGCGCAAAAAATATGAAACGGAGTTTGTCAATCAACCACAGTTAGATGAACTATCCTCACTGTCCAGTTATTTTATGGATCAGGATAGAAGAAGATCTCATTATGTTATTGTTCTATTATTGGAGCTGGTCGATTTTAAAACAATT
>CAZNGU010000108.1:0-6675 GCA_964572325.1 uncultured Methylomarinum sp. | reverse complement strand
CAGGCTGACTTTTAAATCATTGTTAGTCTTTTTATTAAAATCTCTATGCGGTATGAATACCTCAACTTTTCCTTCCAGTACAATATATAGTCCCCCGCCTTTGTCACCCAGTGACAAAATGGCTTGTTCAGGGTGGTATACCTGAACCTGGCCAGCGTTGAAAAAGGGTTGGATTTCATTTAAAGAAATATCTTTGAATACAATGGAGTTTTCAAGTGTTATTTCATCAGCGGGTGTCAGTGAGTCTGTTAAGTGCATTACAAAATCCCATTTAACATTTGTTTATTAATTACGCTTATCTTATAACTGGCATTTTTAACAAAATCTGCAAATGCTTCATCAAGTATACCTTGTTTTTGCAGTGCCAGAATATCAAGGGGTAAAGGAATATTTGATGACTTTACCAAAATCAATTCCTCTACTTTGAGTTGATTTGCCAACCAGGCCGCCAGACTATCTGAACTGATATCCCAGCTTGCTTTTACTGATGAGGCAGAAAGTTCTTTGATATCCGGCGACCAGATAACTACTGAATATTGATGCCATGCTTGCTGAACAGTAAAAACACTGTCAGCTATTTTAAATGAGCTGTTAATACTTTTAAATAATAAGGCCATTTGTTGCATGGCTAATAGTGCCATATCATGGGCTGTTTGCTCGTCAAAACCCCATTGTTTTTGGGTATGACGAACCTGGTCAGCAAAAACACCGCCACCTGGCACGATCACTATGTTTTCCTGTGAGTGGTTTTTTATATTCTGCAAACAGTGAGTCAGCGTAGACACATCACTTATTAAACTGCCACCTAGCTTAATGACTTTTGGCATTTCTAAATTGCTCTAAAAGCTTAAGCAAGGCAGCTGCCTTATCAAAGCTTTCCTGATATTCATCTTCCATGACTGAATCATTAACAATTCCGCCGCCAGCTGAAAAGCTAATAGTGTTTTTGAAATGTACCAGGGTACGGATGGCAATATTGGTGTCCATATTGCCATCAAAACCTATATAGCCAATAGCTCCACAATAAATACCTCGGCGATTAGGTTCTAGTTCTTCAATAATTTCCATGGCGCGAATTTTAGGGGCACCCGTAATTGAACCACCAGGAAAACAGTTCCTCAGTAGATCCAGGGCATGTTGTCCTTTAATTAAAATACCTTTTACGGTGCTAACTAGATGATGCACGGTGGCAAAACTTTCAACTTTAAATAACTGGGGTACGGTTACTGTACCGGCTTGACAGTTTTTGCTAATATCATTTCTTAACAAATCAACAATCATTAAGTTTTCTGCCCGGTCTTTCTTGCTATTAAATAAAGCCTGTATTTGTTGTTGGTCTTTTGTTTGTTTCTGTAATCTGGGCTTTGTTCCTTTAATGGGTTTTGTTTCAACTACGCCATTTGTAACTTTAAGAAAACGTTCGGGAGATGAGCTTAAAATCTGTACTTGAGGAAAATTCAGATAAGCACTAAAGGGTGCAGAATTTATTTTTCTTAAGGCCTGATATGCCAGCCAGGGATTTCCAGAGCAGGGACTGCAGAATCGTTGTGCCAGATTAACCTGATAACTGTCGCCTTCTAGCAGATAAGATTTTATTTTTTCAAATGCTTTTTGATAGGTTTTTTTATCCATATTTGATTTGGGTTCATCTAATATGGAAAACGATTCATTTTGGTGGTTTTCAGTAATTGAACTAAATTGTTCAATTAAATCTTGGCAATATTCTTGGGCATCTGTCACCAACCAACTTTTTTTAAGGTGATGATCAACAATAACCGCCCAGGAATAAATCCCCACAGCCATTTGTGGGTAATGTTCTTCATCCTTGGCAATAACGGGCAATTTTTCCAGGCGACGAGCCAGGTCATAAGAAAAATAGCCTAGTGCCCCTCCATTAAAAGGAAGATTGTCAATTGTTTGAAAACCTGGTTTTAAATATTGTTTGACTAAGAGGAATGGATCCTCGTCGGAATAACTAAGTTTACCCTTTTTCGAAATCTGAGTGATGTTTCCAGTAGTCACTAAAGTAATTGAAGGGTTACTGGAAATAATGTCGTAACGTCCGTACTCACTATGAGGAAAGGCGCTATCAAGAAAAACGGACCAGGGTTTGTCAGCAATAGCTGCAAATAATTGGGTGCTATCTTCAAAATAAGGTAATGCGTGTTTTTGTTGTATTGCTAATGCCATTTAATGTTTTTCAAGCAGTCAATGATTTCAATATGTTAGATTGGTTTTTCTAGTTTCCACGGTCTCCGTGGGAATTCATATAAGGACGCTCTGCGTCCCGTGACGCAGAGCGTCACAAACTGCATTGCCACGCGGAGCGTGGCAATGAGAGAAAAGCAGCAGTAATAACAAATTATTTCAATTTGTTACAGCAAGCTTTATTACAATAATCATCTGCTAGGAGAGCGTTTATTGAATATGTATAGTATATCATGAGCAATGTATGGCCCAGGCCACATCAGCAGCTTGCCTATTTTCTTTGACATCATGCACTCTAAATATTTGCACACCTGCTTTGACCCCTAGAGCCGTTGTGGCCACGGTTGCGGCGATTAACTCAGCAGGTTCTGATACATTACAAATACTTCCCATAAAGCGTTTTCGACTAGTGCCTAATAATACCGGATAACCTAGCTGCACTATTTTATCTAAATGTGCTAATAAATTAAGATTATCTTGCTTTCTTTTACCAAAACCGATGCCTGGGTCTATTATAATATTGTGTTTTTTAATGCCAGCCTGAGTTGCTTCTGCAATTCTGCTTTTTAAAGCATTAATGATTTCCGAAACGACATCATCATAAGCCGGATTGTCTTGCATAGTTTCAGGTGTACCTTGTATATGCATTAAAATAATAGGTACATTTCTTGCGCTAGCTAATGCCAGAATAGGTGGGTCATTTTGACCGGCCGATATATCATTAATGATGTTGGCACCGGCATTGAGCGCGGCATCAGCAACCTTGCTGGAAGTGGTGTCAATGCTAATCCAGACTGTTTTTGACAAGAGTTTTCTTATCGCTGAAATAACAGGAACTACCCGTGCTATTTGTTGTTCAATACTGACAGGGGCAGCACCCGGACGCGTAGATTCACCGCCTATGTCAATAATATCAACACCGGCTGCAATCATTTTTTCAGATTGCTGTAGAGCTGCATCCACATCCGTAAATTGTCCGCCATCTGAAAAACTGTCGGGCGTTACATTTAAAATACCCATAATAATGGGTTTTTTGATGTCTTCGAACACTAAACTCACCTATGCTTTCAGTTCTAAAAATAGTTTCAGGTATAATGCCATTTCTCTTAAAAGCATTAGTTAACAATGAAGCAAGCTAAAATTGCCTGGGCTATCACCGGTTCAGGTCATTATATAGAAGAATGCCTTGAATTCCTGCTCACATTGAAAAATGTTGATATCTATTTAAGCCAGGCTGGAGAAGAAGTGCTTAAAATGTATGGGGTTGATTTGCAGGACGTCCGTAAACAACATCCGATTTATCGAGACAAAGCGGCTTCTGCACCGCCTGTAGGTCATTTTTATAAAGGTTATTATCACACCTTTGTAATGGCACCAACAACTTCCAATACCATAGCAAAATGTGTCTTAGGTATTGCTGATTCATTAGTCACTAATTTGTATTCTCAGGCGGGGAAATGTCGGGTGCCCAGTATTGTTTATCCTTGTGATATAGCACCTGAAATGGAAACCACAGCACCGGGGGGGAAAGTGATGGTTTATCCCCGTAAAATTGAACTCGAAGCAACCGCTAAAATAAAGACTTTTGAATATACTGATGTGGTGGAAAGTGTTGATGAATTAATCGTCTGCGTAAAACAACGTATTCAATCTTTGTCATGAGCCGAGATAATAAAGAAAAACCGGAACATTTATTGTTTTTGACAGGTAGACTGGCAGAAAAACAATTACATCTGGTATTAAAACAGATGCAGCCTGAATTTAGTTATACAGTGCATCAAATCGGGGTCAAAGTTGCGGCTTTAATGACAACTGAAATGATCGGCCGGCGCTTAAAAGATACTTTTAATGCAGATAAAATTATTCTTCCCGGTCGCTGTCGTGGCGATATTGAGGCCTTATCTCAAGCTTTGGGCATTCCCGTAGAGCGTGGGCCGGAAGAGCTGAAGGATTTACCTTTGTTTTTTGGCAAAGCAGCACATCAATTTGATTTATCCGAGTATAAAGTCAAGATTTTTGCCGAGATTGTGGACGCACCTAATTTGACGGTTAAGGAAGTATTGAGTCGAGCCCATTATTATAAGGAAAATGGCGCCAATATCATTGATATTGGTTGTTTGCCGGAGACCCCCTTTCCACATATGGAAGACATTATAAGAGTCTTAAAACAGGAAGGTTTTATGGTGAGTATTGATTCTCTGCAGGATGATGATTTAATCAGAGGCGGCAGAGCCGGGGCTGACTACATGCTAAGCCTTAGCAATAGCAGCGTCTGGATTACTGATGAAGTCGATAGTATTCCTATTTTAATTCCTGAAGAGCATGGTGATTTATCCACATTGGACACTGCTATTTCGGTATTGCAAGCTAAAAACAAGCCTTTTATTGTCGACCCTATCTTAGACCCCATCCATTTTGGTTTTACTGAATCCATTGTACGCAATTATAATTTCAGACAAAAATATCCTGATGTGGAAATGATGCTGGGAGTGGGTAATATCACTGAACTTACACATGCTGATACCTCGGGAATGAATGCCCTTTTGCTAGGTATGTGTTCGGAATTAAATATTAACCATATTTTGGCAACCCAGGTGAGTCAACATGCCTGTCGAGCCATTAAAGAAGCGGATCGTGCCCGGCGAATAATGTATGCATCACAACAAAATGGTACATTGCCTAAGCATATAGACGCAGGTTTAATGACGATTCATGATAATGCGCCTTTTCCCTATCAACTGGATGAAATCAATGAATTTGCCAGTGAAATAAAAGACCCCAGTTTTCGCATACAAACCAGCCCTAAGGGTATCCATATTTATAATCGTGATGGCCTTCATACAGCAACAGATCCCTTTGATCTTTTTCCGGCATTACAAGTAGAAAATGATGGCAGTCACGCCTTTTATTTAGGTGTAGAACTGGCTCGCGCAGAAATATCATGGCAACTGGGCAAACGATTCAGCCAGGATCAGCCCTTAAATTGGGGCTGTGCGGCAGAAAATAACGAACAAACAGTCGATTTACATAGCTTTAAACCGGCCGGAAGCACTTTACAAAAAAACAAATGATACAAGAAGTAATTGTTACTACCCAAAATGCAGCAGGTAAAACGCATATTGCCCCCATGGGAATTCACGTACAGGAAAATGAGATTATTATTCTGCCTTTTCGCCCATCTAATACTTTAAATAATATACTAGAGCTGAAAACAGCTGTTATTAATTACTGTGATGATGTGCGTATCTTCGCCGGATGTATCCGGGGTAAACGGGAATGGGCATTAAGCAAAGCCGAGAAAATTCAGGGGCATTATCTTGCCGCTGCATTGGCACACAAGGAACTTGAACTGATTAAAATTGAAGAGGATTCCACGCGACCCAAGCTATTTTGTAAAGCGGTACATAGTGTTAGCCATGCGCCTTTTCAAGGTTTTAATCGAGCCCAGTATTCGGTTTTGGAAGCAGCTATTTTAGTCAGTCGACTCAATATGCTACCTATGCAGAAAATAGAATCTGAAATTGCATACCTGAAAATTGGCCTGGATAAAACTGCCGGTGCAAATGAGCTTGAAGCCTGGGGGTGGTTAATGGCAATTGTTGAACAACACAAACAAAAGCAGATTCAAACATGACTAAAATGCTAGCCAGTGTAAACAGCCTTGCAGAAGCTCAGCTAATACTCAACAGTACAGCAGATATTATTGACCTCAAACAACCGAAACAGGGGGCCTTAGGAGCACTGAGTATAAATGACGTTAGACAAATTGTAAGTCAGGTCAATAATAAAAAACCAGTGAGTGCGACAATTGGTGATTTACCCATGCAAGCTGATTTAGTCTTTAATGCGGTTTTAGCAATGTCTGAAACCGGGGTGGATTTCATCAAAATTGGTTTATTTCCAGGAGGGGACTGGCAAGGAACTTTGTCAAAACTTGCTGCTTTGAGTCAGCAAGGGAAACAACTCATCGCAGTACTTTTTGCTGACCAGGCACCTGATTTTGAAACTATTGAGTTATTAAAAAAAAATGGTTTTAGCGGTGTTATGCTGGACACCATGAAAAAATCATCGGGTTCTTTACCGCAACTCATGCCTTACGACAGATTGGCAGGATTTATAAAAAAGGTTAAACAAGCGGGTATGTTAAGTGGCTTGGCTGGTTCTTTAAAAGCAGAGGATATACCCAAACTCTTACCGCTAAATGCCGATTATTTGGGGTTTAGAGGAGCTTTATGTGAGGAACACAATAGAACTGCAGCATTAAACAAAGAGTCTATAAACAAAGTGCTTACTTATTTTTAGAGAACTTCTATTTAATCTATGTTGAGCGGAGATGCGTTTGATTTGTTTATTATCCTGACTCCGGTTAATAATGCTTCTTTTTGGGCTCTTTTTTCAGTCACAGTTACACCTAGGAATCAGGATTTAATTAAACCCGAAACTGTAGAGCCATCAGGTATGGCAGTA
>CAZNGU010000107.1:0-6687 GCA_964572325.1 uncultured Methylomarinum sp. | reverse complement strand
CGAATAGTTGTGCTATTTAACGAAAATGAACGGAAAAAGTGGCCAAAAGGGATTTATCCGTAGCAGATTATCTATTCTCAGACAGCCTCCTAGATTTATGCCAGCCACCTTTTAACTCATCTCCACTCACAATATTGTCATTATTAGCATCCATTCTCATAAACCAGCGATGACTCATTTTACTATGTTCTTCTCTACTGACCTGCCCATCATTATTTTTATCCATTTTTTTAAATAAATGGCGTTTAATCCTACTTTGTTTTTTAATATTTTCTGCTTTACTCAAAACGCCATCATTATTCTTGTCCAGCCTGCTGAATTGTTTATTTGCACGTTTCAGCGCATAGTCAACAAATTCCTGTTTGCTAATGAGGCCGTTTTTATCACCATCCATTTTGTTATGCTTTTTCTGCTGAAATTTTTTGTGTCGCTGCTGCGAATATTGTTTGAATTCTGCCGAATTCACTATGCCATTTTGGTCTTTATCCATAGCTTTATATCGCTGCTGCATGCTGCTTGTAAACTCAGTTTCAGTGACAATGCCATCCTGATCACTGTCAAATAATTTAAGAAAATGCTTTTGTCGTCCCTCATCACTTGCAGAAACAGTCGCTATTGAAAGCAATGATAAAAAGATGAATGAATAATAATACTTAATCATATTTTTGCTCCAGTTTTGTGTGCTATTACTGTAATAACGGTTCTATTTTAAAAACCGGTCGCATAACTTTTCAGACATGATTTTGCTAAGCTTCAAATACACTGAAAACATATCCGATCAATAAGGAATGTTCAAGAAATAATTTTTTTAAATAGCTGGCGATAATCTTCCAAAATCACACAAAATGTGGGTACCAAAACCAGAGTGACCAAAGTAGTGAAGAGAATGCCGAATCCTAATGATACTGCCATAGGAATCAAAAACTGTGCTTGCGTATTTTGCTCAAGAATTAACGGCATTAAACCAAAAAATGTCGTGAGTGAGGTTAATAAAATAGCCCGAAAGCGGCTGCAACCAGCATTTATTATTGCCTCACTCACCGTTTGCCCTTGCTTTCGCAACTGATTAAATCGATCAATCAGCACCAGGCTATCATTGACCACAACCCCGGATAATGCCAGCATACCTAATATGCTGTTGATAGTCAGATTTATGCCCATAAACATATGTCCTAAAACGGCTCCTACCAGCCCAAATGGTATGACTGACATCACGATAAAAGGCTGTAAATAAGATGCAAAAGGAATAGCCAAAAGCGTATAAATCACGACCAGCATAAATAAAATACCCAATGTGAGGCTGGCAAAAGATTCATCCTGTTCTTTGGATTCTCCAACAAAATCATAACGAACATCAGGATAATTTGACGATATTTTCTGCAAAAAACGACTAACTTCTTGTTTTATAGCGTTACTATTTCCTTTGGCCTTATTAATATCGGCTGTAATATTATATGCCCGCTTTCGGTCAATACGCCGGATAACGGAAGAGCCGCGTACTGTCTGTAACTCTGCAACATCAGTAAATGGTATTTCAATACCGTCAGCGGTTCGAATCATCATGCTTTCCAGGTTATTAAGCGAATGCCGTTCCGTCAGCGGATAACGTAACATAACCTTGAGTTCTTCGCGGTTACGCTGGATACGTTGCACTTCCAGCCCATAAAATGCCTGCCTCACCTGTAACACTAAATCGGATAAACTCAGCCCCAGTAATTCTGCCTGTGGCTTTATTTTCAAGCGGAGCTGTTGTTTACCCCCCTCAAAATTATCGTTCACATCAAATACTTCGGCAATATTATGCAAATGTTGTTTTATCTTTTCAGCAAAGTATTCCAGTTGTTGCAGATTATTTGATTGCAATTGAATATCAACCAGACTACCCCCGTGTCCTATTTCTGCCCTGAAATTCAAATCCTCAACACCGGGAATAACGCCTATTAACTCTCGCCATTCTCTAACCAGGCGCCTTACCGGAATATTGGGGCTACGGTTTTCTGGTGGTTCAATCTCAAACATAATTCGCCCTTCATGCGCTTTTGGATTACCACTACGATCAGACTGCCCTGTTACCGAATATACGGCTTTGATAATGCTTTTACCGTTTTCTTCATTGATATAACGCTGTTGTAGTGTTTGTGCTGCATTGGCAATCTGGTGGGTATAACGATCGGTGTGTTCATAAGGCGTACCTACCGGCATTGTCAGCTTGGCACGAGCTACTTCACTTTCAATTCGTGGAAAAAAAGTGTAACCAATTTGACCGCCTGCAACCAAACTTAAAATAGTCATTCCGCAGCCTATAAAAACTGAGGCCGTCAAATAGCGTTGCTTAATGGCCTGAAGCATAAATGCCTGATAATAATTTGTAGTAAATTTTTGTAATAAATCACTACATAAATCCTGGCATTTTTCCAGCCAGTTACGGCTTAAGGAACGACTTAGGGGTTTACAATTTTTGAGATGTGCCGGAAGCACTAGCTTGGTTTCTAGCAATGAGAATAATAATGCTGGAATAACCACCAAAGCAATATAAGCAAACATTTGTCCCCGACGACCCTCAATACTCAGCATGGGCATAAAAGCAGCCACGGTCGTCAGTACACCAAAAGTAACCGGTGCAGCAACTTCTTTAACACCTGCAATAGTGGCTTCAACACTGTCACCAATATTTTGTTGTATATGGCGATAAATATTTTCTCCTGTAACAATGGCATCATCCACTACGATTCCCAACACCATAATAAAAGCAAACGTGGTACTAGTATTAAGTGTCACCCCTAATATCGGCATCATTGCCAACACCCCTAAAAAACTAACAGGAATCCCAATACAAACCCAGATGGCAACCGATAACCTTAAAAATAGGCTTAATAAAATAAAAACCAGAATACCGCCTTGTAAGGCACTTTTTAATAGCGTATTAATACGTCCTTTGATGATTTTAGAGCGATCACGCCAGTAACTGATCTTAATAGCAGCAGGAAACTGTTGCTCTGCTTCTGTAATGTATTTTTTAACCGTTTCAGCGATGGTGATTGCATTTTCATTCCCTACCCGAGTAATATCTATCATCACTGCGGGTTGCCCCTGATAAATCGAAGCCAGATTCCCCTCCATAAAACCATCGCTAATTGTCGCAATATCCCCCAGCTGCAAACGTGCACCCTGCTCACTGCTACGGATGATGATTTTTTCAAAATCCCTCTGAGAATAGGCCTGACCTCGTGACGACAAGAGTATATCGCCCCCCTTACTTTTAATGGTTCCTGCTGATACATTCAAGGAACTGCGATTAATGGCCCGGGAAATTTCTGCAAAGCTCAGCCCATAGCGTTTTAATTGCTGTTCGGAAATTTCAATAGAAATTTCATAAGGTCGAACACCTTTTAGCTCCACTTGGGAAATACCATTTAATGCCAAGATATCGTCACGCACTTTTTCCCCTATCCGGCGTAAGTCACGTTCATTCATTGCAGCCGAAACTACGACGCTAATCACATCATGATTACGTTGTACTATTTTAATATCAGGACGTTCAATGGCTTCTGGAAAAGAATTAATGGCATCAATGCGGGTTTTCAAATCATCCATAATGTCGCGAGTATTATAGCCACGGGCAATTTCAACATCGACTGTTGAAGTACCCTCTACGGCTGTCGAAACTATTTCTTTGATACCTGGCAGGTCATGAATAGCTTCCTCAATACGCATAACCACATCCCGCTCCATTTCTTCTGGTGTAGCACCGGGATTGGCAATACGAATATTTATCACATCGTATTCATATTGTGGCAATATCTCCATAGGGATTTTCGGTAGGGCATACAATCCAGCCAAAATAATCAACAGCATCAGCAAATTGGCTGCCACATCATTGTAGGTAAACCAGCGAATCACTCCATTCATGGCTATTGCACAGTTTTTGTAGTCAAAATAGCGTTGCCTTGCTTCATGGCTCGTACAGTGAGCCCGTTCACCGCATATTGCACCGGGGTAATGGCTAACCATTCGCCCTCTTGCAAACCGGTGCGTACTATTGCAACATCAGCATCACGCCAGATAATATCTATCTGTCTTATATTCAATTGACTTTGTTCATCAACAATCATCACTTGTGCTGAATTTTTAATGGCATCTGCAGGAATGACAAATACATTCTTTAATAATTTACCTTCAATTTCTGCTTCAACAAACTGACCTACTTTTAAAGGCGGTCTATTTTCAGCATTTTTGGCATAAGGATTATCTATCTGTGCTACTAACGATAGTCTGCGGTTACGGGTATCGTATGCGCCTTCTGCGCGGACAATTAACCCAATCCATTGATAACGCTTTAAGCCCATATTGGCAATTATGCTCACTTCTGGCAGTATCAGGTTTTTTTGGTCCTGCCCACGATATAATTCCGGCACATTGATAAACTGTAGCTGTTGATTACTCAGAGGCAAACGGATTTCTGCATAATCAACCGCATAGATTTTTGCCAGAAGGGTACCGGGTGATACATACTGGCCAATATCTACTTGTTGCTCTAAAATGCGCCCGGCATATGGGGCAACGATATGGGTTCTTTGTTGATCAAGCCGGGCCTGTTTTAATAAAGCTTCGGCTGAAGCAAGCGATGCCCTGGCTGCAGCCAATTGTGGTTTATGCAAAACCAGACCCGTCGGTTGTTCTTCCAGACCTAGTCTTTGCCAGTTTTTTTCTGCCTGTCTGGCTTTAGCTTGCTCTTCCGCCAATGCCAGTTTCATTGCGGCCACCTGACTCTTTGCAACAGTAATGGCCAATTGATAATTACTGGGGTCAATTTGCAATAATTCCTCACCCGCTTCAAAAAAAGCCCCTTCCCGAAACGCGGCAGAAATTTTTATGATACGCCCGGAAATCTCAGGAATTAAGGTGCTTTCAGTTCTAGGTCTTACCGTACCCTGTGATTTTATCCATATCTGAAAATCACTTTTTCTGAGTTGTATGACCTCTACCACGGTTGTGGCTGGAGCATGCTGTTTGTGATGCGGTTTTTTTCCATTTTTTATTATTAACGCACTCAACGCTATGGCTAATATCAATACAAAAACAGGCAAAATAATTTTAAAACGATCCATTTATATAGTTCTGCTTAGTTAAAAAGGCTAAAGATAAAAGACTCTGTAATGGGTGGAGCTATTACTGGTTGGCTCCACAGGTCTGCACCCAATGCCAAGTGCAAAGTAATACGATTTAATAGACGCTGACTGGAAATTTGTAGTAATGCACTTTGTGCCTCATAAGAACGTCGCTGAGCTTCCAGCAAAGTAATCATTCCAATCAGACCTGCACTATATTCTTCCAGAGCTAATTGCTCGGCTGCTATTGATTCATCTGTAGCTAATTGTAATGCTTGTTGCTGGGTAGCGAGCAGTCGTCCGGCTGTTAATGACGTTTCCACTTCAAAGTATGCCTGTAGTATTGTTTGCGCATAATGGGCTGCTGCTTCCCGGGTTTGTGCATCTGCCTGGTCTTTTTCAGCCATTAATCGACCGCCCTGAAATATGGGTTGTGTCAGATTACCCAGAATATTCCAGATTAAGGTATTGTAATTAAGTATATCGGCCAGTTGGCCGGCATTGGTACCGCCACTGGCAGAAAAGCTGAAGGTCGGTAATAAATTTTTCCATGCCGCTGTAAAACGTAGATCGGTAGCAATCAGGCGCTGTTCAGCCACGATAATATCCGGTCTTCTACGCAGCAAGTCAGCAGGCTCTCCGGCAGAAATCTGTTTTTTCAATTCAGGTAATGTGCTGGCCGTCAATAATTGCGCATCAGGATATCGTCCCAGCAATATTTCCAGGCTACGAATCGCATTATCTTGTTCGACTAGCTTGGCATCATGCTGGCTCTTTGCACTGGCAACATTTGCCCGCGCCAAACGTAAATCCAGTGCACTATTAATACCATTGACAAACCCCTCTTGTATAATCAAACGGCTTTCATCAAAAGCTTTGACTTTTTTATTGGCCAGTTCTAATTGCTGCTTGCTTTCAATCGATTTAAACCAGGATGAAGCAACCTGCGCAGCAAGTGATAATCGTGCCGCCTGATAATCAATTGTAGTCGCCACAAAATCCTGTTCCGCCGCCTCCGAGCGATTTTGTAATTTACCCCAGACATCCAGTTCCCAGTTTAAGGTGAAATTTACACCAAAAGTATTACTGCGCGGATTACTAATGCTAAAACCGCTAGTTGAGTTGCGCTGTGCTCGAGCTCCTTTTATAGCGGCGGATAATTGTGGAAAACGGTTTGCACCGCTAATTCGAGACAGGGCTTTTGCAGCCGAAACACGTGCCGCTGCCGCTTTTAAATCATGATTATATTGCAGTGCTTCATCTACCAGTTTATTTAACTGAGTATCATTGAATTGTTCCAACCAGGCTTGAGTTATTTTTACAGATGCCGTGTTACCGCTCGTCCATACTGCTGGTATTTCTAAGGTTGGTTTTGGTGACTGGTAATTAGGAACAATGCCACAGGAAGATAGACATATCAGAACAAAGAAAAAAAGGGTTAACCTCATTGGCAAGTAGGTATTGGCTTCAGCATCAATTAATTATAACGGATGTCTTAGTGAATTCCGTCGCATAATATAATAATAAGGAACGAGAATTTAATAATATACGAAAGTTTGACGCAGGATTTTGATTTCAC
>CAZNGU010000106.1:0-6696 GCA_964572325.1 uncultured Methylomarinum sp. | reverse complement strand
TGTAATGCTTCATGCTCGTTTCCACAAGCTTGACATTGATATTCATAAATAGGCACGAGACCTCCAAAATCTAAAATAACTATACTAATGAGGGCTAAAATTCATTTTTTCAAGCACCTTGTAATAGAATAAGAGAACTATTTTAATTAAAAATGACAAAATAATGGATAAATTAACGCTGATTCAGCCCGATGACTGGCATTTACATGTAAGAAAAGGTGAGATTCTTAAAACAGTCATTGCCCATACTGCCAGGCAATTTGCTCGGGCAATCATTATGCCTAATTTGCAACCCGCTATTACTACAGTAGATGAAGCTTTAATTTATCGATCAGAAATACTTCAGGCATTACCTCTTGAATCAAACTTTGAGCCATTGATGACATTATATTTAACACCTGGCACTACAAAAGCGGAAGTAAAAAAAGCGGCGGCAGCTGCATACGTTCATGCCTTTAAGCTCTACCCAGCCGGTGCTACGACTAATTCAGACTCTGGTGTTAATGACCTTAAAGCCGTATATCCTATCCTCGAGGCTATGGAACAGGTCGATATTCCTATATTGATTCATGGAGAAGTGACTAATCATGAATGTGATATTTTTGATCGGGAAAAAGTATTTATAGAATCCAGCCTCGTGGATATTATTGCTACTTTTCCCAATTTACGTGTGGTGCTTGAGCATGTTACCACGCAGGAGGCAGTAGATTTTGTTTTATCTACATCTGATAAAGTGGCAGCAACTATTACCCCTCAGCATTTAATGTTTAACCGAAACGCCATACTTGCCGGTGGCATCCGACCGCATCATTATTGCTTGCCTATTATAAAGCGCGAACGGCACCGCCTGGCATTAGTAAAAGCCGCGATCAGTGGTAATCCCAAGTTTTTTCTAGGTACTGACAGTGCGCCGCATTTAACCGGTGCTAAAGAAAACAGCTGTGGTTGTGCCGGTTGTTATAGTGCTTATGGCGCATTAGAACTTTATGCTGAAGTATTTGAAAAAGAAAATGCTCTGGATAAACTGGAAGGCTTTGCCAGTTTTTATGGAGCTGATTTTTATCAATTAGCTAGAAATAGCCAAACGGTTACTTTGCAAAAACAAGCCTGGACAGTACCTGCCAGTTATTCTGTGAATAATGAAACGATTACGCCTTTAAAGGCAAATGAAGTTTTAGCATGGAAATTGTGTCATTAAAGCTTTGGCTTTTCTCCAGAAATATCAGTATGTTCTAGTTCCCACGGTCTCCGTGGGAATTCATATCAGGACGCTCCTGCGTCCTCACTGCATTCTCACGTGGAGCGAGGGCAACTTAAATTTATAAGCCTTTTTACAAAAGACATTATTGTAGATTTACAATTGATTTTCCCCGGAATTATCATAATTATAAATAGTAGCTGCAATAACAGCGACCGGCCCCATAATTAAATTAAATAAAGGAATGGATAAGCCAAGCATGGTTAAGCCGCCAAAGCTTAAAATGCCCCATCTTTTGCTTTTTGCTTGCTGTTTTTGTTGTTCAAATAATAAGCCCTGGTTTTCCAGTGGATAAGCCATGAATTCTAGCCCCATTCCCCAGGCACTAAATAATGTCCAAATTACCGGTGCTATCAAATTAATGACAGGAATAATAAATAAAATAAGCAGGGGTAGCATACGGCTAATTAAATACCCAAACCGTTTTAATTCAGACAGCATGACTTGTCCAATAGGTAATTCTTTAATGGGCTGAGTCTGGCCGGAAATAAGCATCAGTGTTTTTGCTGCTAACTGGCTATAAAACGGGGCTGCTATAATATTTGCTAATAGGGTAAAGGTAAAAAAGCCAATCACTGAAAAACTAATAAAAAATAGTGGCCAAATTAACCACTCCAGCCAGGTTAGCCAGCTCGGAATTGACTGGGTAATTAAAGCCGAGATATAAAAATAGCCTAATGCCAGTGCCATACTGTATAAAACCAAATTAATCAGGATGGGGATGACAATAAATTTGCGTAAATGTGGGCTGCTTAATAACTTTAAACCTTGTAATAAACAATTCACGGCATAGACAGGATTATTGCTTTTCTTAATGGTGTTTATCATTTTAAATGTTTCAAGCCTTTTTTTACGGGATCTTTAACAAGCCCTTTTTCTGTGACGATAGCTGTGATTAAATCTACAGGTGTAATATCAAAAACAGGATTCCAGGCACTGATCAATGAATCTTCATTGATATAACAGGGCGCTAAAAGTTCATCCGCATTGCGTTCTTCAATAGTAATATTGGCTCCCGTTGCCATATCAAAATCAACCGTAGACAGCGGTGCCACTACCATAAACTTCACGGCATGTTGTTTTGCTAATACTGCCAGGGAATAAGTACCAATTTTATTAGCAACATCACCATTGGCAGCAATTCTATCGGCGCCAACAATAATCCAGTCCAGCTTGCCAGACTGCATTAGCCAGGCAGCAGCAGAATCGGCGATTAAAGTCACTGGGATATTATCTTGTGCCAATTCCCAGGCAGTTAATCTTGCACCTTGCAACCAGGGGCGGGTTTCACCGGCATAAACTGTTTCTAGTCCTTGCTTATAAGCACTTCTAATAACCCCTAGAGCCGTACCGTAACCTCCGGTTGCCAAGGCTCCAGCATTGCAATGTGTCATCACTGTTTTTGCATTTACTAGTAAACCTGCTCCTAATTCAGCCATAGTTTGATTGGACTTAATGTCCTCTGCATGAATTTGTTCTGCTTTTTTTCTGATAGCAGTTATCGGGTTTTTCTTATTTTTCTGCAATACTGCTTGCATCGCGTTTAAAGCCCAAAATAAATTGACTGCAGTCGGGCGAGAACTAGCCAGCTTTTGCATATCAGTTTCAACTTTTTTTAGCCAGCCCGTTGAGGTTGCAGAATAATGTTGCTGCACGGACAATGCCACGCCGTAGGCTGCTGCAATGCCAATAGCTGGAGCTCCTCTTACTCGCATGCTGTAAATCGAATCAGCTACGTCGCTGGCATTGCTATATTCATCATATCTAATAGTTTCTGGCAAAGCACGCTGGTCTAATACTAATAAGGATTTCCCTGTCCATTCCAGCGCATATACCTTTAATTCATTATTTTTCATAGTATCTGGTTATAATCTATTTTAAATCAATCAGAAAAAATTATGGAAATTGTTGATCTACTCATTCATGCACGTTGGATTATACCTGTTGAACCTCAATCAGTAATCCATGAAAATCATGCTCTAGTTATTCATGAGGGCAAAATATTTGATTTACTTCCCAGCGACCAAGCTGAAATAAAATATCAGGCAAATAGACGGGAAAAACTCAATGAGCATGCCTTGATTCCAGGGTTGATCAATAGCCATACTCATGCCAGTATGTCTTTAATGCGCGGTATTGCTGATGATTTGCCCTTAATGGATTGGTTACAAAACCATATTTGGCCTTTAGAACAAAAATGGCTGAGTGAAAATTATGTTAAGGATGGTACGGATCTGGCTATAGCAGAAATGATTAAAGGTGGTACCACCTGTTTTAATGATATGTACTTCTTTCCGGAAATTACCGCGCAAAGAGCAATTAAGCACGGTATTCGTGCCAGTATTGGCTTGATTTTAATTGAATTTCCCAGTGCCTGGGCAAAAAGTAGTGAGGAATATTTACAAAAAGGATTGGTGTTATATCAACAATTTAAGCAACAGCCTTTAATTAGCACAGCGTTTGCGCCCCATGCGCCCTATACTGTTTCAGATGAGTCTTTTGTTAAAATCCGGCAGTTATCGCAGAAATACCAGCTTCCTGTTCATATTCATTTGCATGAAACGCAATATGAAATTCAGCAACAACAAGAAAAAACCGGGCAAGCCCCATTACAAAGGTTGCATCAATTGGGTCTTCTCAATTCTTCATTAATGGCCGTGCACATGACTCAATTAACAGATGAAAATATTGCTTTGCTGGCCAAAACAGGGGTGCATATTATTCATTGTCCCGAGTCCAATTTAAAATTGGCCAGCGGATTTTGCCCAGTAGCCCAGTGTCTGGATGCAGGTATTAATGTTGCTTTAGGTACTGACGGTGCGGCCAGTAATAATGACCTGGATATGTTTGGCGAAATGCGAACGGCAGCATTATTAGCTAAAGGGGTTTCCGGTGATGCCAGTGCTGTTCCAGCAGTAACAGCATTAGAGATGGCCACTATAAATGGCGCAAAAGCTTTAGGTATAGAAAAAGAAACGGGTTCTTTAGAAATAGGTAAGGCAGCCGATGTAGTAGCTATTGACCTAAGCCCATTAGAAACACAACCGGTTTATGATCCCGTTTCTCAAATTGTTTATGCTGTAAACCGACAGCAAGTCAGTGATGTCTGGATTGCCGGAAAACAACAGTTAAAACAAACACAATTGACGGGTATTGACTTGATAGATCTAAAAACCAGAGTGAGTGAATGGCAGGCGCGTTTACAAACAGTTTAGGGAGCTGGAAATAAAGACCCGCAAGATTGGATGAGTATTTTTTGCACGTTCCTTAGCTTGTTTGTACAGAAGAAAAGCGGATATAGTTTCTGTACATTATTTCCTTTTCTAAAGGGATATTTACACATAAGTAGCTAAAGAACAGTTGCGGAGATGGCGGGAATGAGGGGGGAAATAAAAAATTATGGGACGATTAATACAAAGAATTATAAATATCTATGACAAATAAAAACCCAGTATTATCCCATGTTTTTCAGGAATTTTTTACAGTTGAATATGCGAAAACTGCAGAACAAAGGAGCCAGGCTTATGCTTTAAGGTATCGGGTTTATTGTGATGAATTTAGTTCTATAGCTGCTGATAAATTTCCAGATCAGGAAGAAAAAGATGAATACGATGAGTTTTCTTTACATTGCTTGATAAGGCATAATAAAACTGGCCTGGCAGCCGCATGTGTAAGACTAGTTCCAGCATTGGATGATAAAAATAATTCGCTGCAATTACCGCTGGAAGTGCATGGGAAAGACAATCTGGATCATGACTATATTGATAGTTTAAATCTGGATAGAGCCATGGTTTGTGAAATATCCAGACTCGTTGTTGATAAACCCTTTAGGCAACGTAGCGGAGAAGCGCTTACCCGTTTTGGTGAAATACAGGCCTTTGATTGTACTCAACCAGCGCAGCGACCTTTTTCAATAATTGCCATTGCTGCCTTTTTAGCCGCCACTGCCTTAACAGATATCCATGGCAAAACCAATGTGTTCGTTATGCTGGAACCCTTTTTACCTGCAATAATGGAACGCTCTGGCATAGTCTTTAATAAGGCCGGGTTTGACATGAATTACCGGGGCATCAGAGCGCCTTATTTTATTCAAACACAGTCGGTTTTGGAAAATATGCATGACAACTTGAAAGAGCTATATGATTTGATATACAAACAATTAAAATAACTATTCAGTATGTATTAGCGCAAAGGGTGTAGGGTATTGATTTTCAAAAGAGCCAATACATTCTTGGCAGCAAACAGCGGCTTGCTTAAGAGTCCTGAAAAATCAATACCTTACATCCTTGTCTGAATTTCGGTGAGTAGTTACTATGACTTTTCTTAACTCAATGTCGCCATTGAACGACAAATATTAAAACAAGTATTGCTAAAATTGATGCTTTATATTTTAATAGCTTACAGTTTATACTGAACTAAAATTGTTGAATCTATTTTTTTAAAGTAAGCCTGGGCTTACTTTTGTCGGGCAATAGAGACAGTTTAAGTTTATCATCTGCTTTTGTTTTTATTTATTTTAAAGAAATGCATTATTTATCAATTACATATAAAATTTTTTGTTGGTGGCACAATATCTGCTTAGAAGGTCATGGATTTCCAGGCATTGTTCAGGACATTATTCTCTTTCCACTTTAAATACAATTATGTTTAATAAATACTTTGAAGTTATTTTAGCTGATACCGAAGAAAGTAAAAAAGTACATTATTCAATTCGCTATCAGGTATATTGTGAAGAAATGGGCTTTGAAAACAAGGATGACTTTCCCAATCAAATGGAATATGACGATTATGATGACAATGACAAATCAGTACATTTTATAGTTAGAGATAAAAGATCAGGTCATTGGCTTGGTGCAATGCGCTTAATTTACAAGCATGATTCTTTGTTGCCTATTGAGCAAAGTTGCAAACTTAAAGAACAAATTGGTTTTAGTAAATTTTCTGGCGCAGTTGAATTGTCCCGATTATGTTTAATAAAAGAAGCTAGAAGAGGCATTAAAGATATAGACCCTCCGCTTGGAATTGATGCTAACTCAAATTTAAAGACTGATAGCGATAAAATAAAATCACTTCCCCATCGGAATAAATTAAACCGTATGATAATCTGGGGTTTGATTCATGCGGCATCAGAGTACTGCAATATTAATAATATACCTCACTGGTATTTTATGACCTCTGCGGCCTTAGCCAGAGTATTACGCAGAGGGGGGCTAAATTTAATCGCCATAGGTGATTCCTGTATGCATAAAGGAGAGCGGTTTCCTTTTAAAATGAATGCAATAGAAACCTATCAAAGTAAGATATGGCAGGGGTATCAAGCGAGCTACCAGACTTTTTCTGAGAGGAAAGTTGCAGAGGCTGCTTAGGTTCTATCTTTATCTGCTGCTTAGGAACGAGGATTCAATAATACCCGAATTCTGACGGGTCTTTTGGCTCCA
>CAZNGU010000105.1:0-6705 GCA_964572325.1 uncultured Methylomarinum sp. | reverse complement strand
GCAATAACGAAAGAGAGTAAAAGAAATTTGGATAAGAGAGTTTTCTATTTCTCCTCACCCAACCCTCCCCATCAAGGGAGGGCTATATATACCCGTCAATACAAGATTGGGTCAAAAACCAGCTTTAGCGATGATATTGTGGACTGAATTCGTGAACGGCATCTACCATTACTTTGACATGATCTGGATTCATATCAGGTAAAATACCATGCCCCAGATTAAATACATGCCCCGAACCTTGTCCATATTTCTGCAAAATAGTTTTAACTTGCTGCGTTATTCTTTCCGGATCTGCATAGAGCGCAATAGGATCCATATTTCCCTGCAAAGCCACTTTGTCGCCCACTCGCTGACGCGCCTTGCCAATATCAGTTTGCCAGTCTAGCCCTAAGGCACTGTACCCTGCATCGGCCATTTCTTCTAACCACAGGCCACCACCTTTGGTGAAGAAAACGGTAGGTACTTCCTGTCCGTCGATATTGGTTTTTAATAAAGAGCGGACTTGCTTCGCATAATGTAAAGAAAACTCTTTATAGTCTTCAGAGGATAGCAGACCTCCCCAGGTATCAAAAACCATCACTGCTTGCGCACCGGCTTCAATTTGTGCATTTAAGTAGGCAGCAACTGATTGAGCCAATTTATCCAGCATTTGATGCATAAGCTTAGGTTGCTGATACATGAGTCCTTTAACTTTTTCAAAGCTTTTACTGCTTCCACCTTCTACCATATAAGTTGCCAGTGTCCAGGGGCTACCGGAAAAACCAATTAATGGGACACTACCCTGCAAGTTTTTTCTAATTAAACTGACGGCATCCACTACATATTTTAATTCTGTTACAGGATCAGGGATGGCTAATTTTTTAACATCACTTTCTGTTCTGATCGGATTTTTAAATTTTGGCCCTTCACCTTCGATAAAATAAAGACCTAAGCCCATCGCATCAGGAATGGTGAGAATATCTGAAAATAAAATTGCAGCGTCAAAATCAAAGCGTTGCAAAGGTTGTAAGGTGACTTCACAGGCTAATTCAGGATTGGTACACAAATTCATAAAGCTACCGGCTTTGGCCCGTGTGGCTTTATATTCAGGTAAATATCGACCGGCTTGCCTCATCATCCATACAGGTGTTTTATCAACGGGCTGTTTTAACAGGGCTTTGATAAAAATGTCATTTTTTAAAGGTGTCATAACTTATTGTTTATACTTTTCTGTAATATTGCAAAATTTCTTACCCATGATTTTCTATACTTCGGGGGTAATGATTTCATTTCTTTGGAAGCAGTTTCAAAATTATTGTAAGAGCCATAGATCAAAACAAACACTGTCTTTTCTGCTGTGCCTTTTTTAAAATAATGGAGTTCTTTTTTTAAAGTATCATTTTTCTTCAAAAATTCCAACACGGCCTGGTGGCTGGATAAGACCATCAGTTGTATTGTATATTGTTTGTTTGCTTGAGCTAAAACCCATAAAGCATCAGAATTTAACTTTTTACTCGATGTTGATTTTTGTTTAGCAGCTTGAACTTCAGCTGTTTTTTTATCTTTGGCTATATTGAGAGGCTTCTTTATTTTAGTGGGCTTATTCGCCTTTTGAGGTATTTCAGGCTTAGCCACGGCTATTTTTTCCTTTTCCAACGGTTTTTTTATCAGTGGAACTTTTTTTTCACTGATCTTCACTACCTTAACTTCCTGACTCTTTGATGCAGTATCTGACGGAGTACTAACGGGAGGGGAGATAATATCGGTATTTTCTGTCAATGCTAAATCCATTGCTGTGCCTGTCTCTGCTTCAAGCGGAACAGTGACTGTTTTCTGGGTTTCTTTTTTTACAGCTTGTACAGGCAATTTATCCCAGTTAATGACGTTCTCTTTTTGTATAACAGGTGATGCAATTTCAATATCCTCTGCCTTGGGTAATAGCAATGATTGCTTTGTTTCTGTAGAGCTAATACCTACATTGGTATCAACTAGCATAAAAAAACTGATTGCCGCTGTCACCATTAGAGCTAAAAAAAACAAGATTCCCCAGCTAAAGCCGCCACCCGCACTATAATTAGATAAGCTGGGTAATTCGGACATTATTTTTCCTGGTATACCATGTGTTTTTTGATATAGTTTGGCAATCATGCGTTCATTAATGGCATGAAAGGGAACAATGGCTTTGGCTTGTCGTGATAAATGTTGTAAAAAAATCTCACACTGACTTTGGCTTAAGGGAGGTATTTCAATAAAATGGCAGTTGTCAATCGCTGAATCCGAACTAATTTTTAAATGTAATTCATCATGCGTTAAAGAAAAGACCATTCTTATGCTATGGCTTACGGAGGCGTATTGAATAAGTGCCGAAATAAGCCCCGGGACTAGCTGTCCTGCTTCTTCAATAAGAATAACTATTTTTTGATTTTGTTTGTCAAGCTGAGACAGTGTGGTCGAAAAATCCTGGTTTTTAAAAGCCTCATCACTTTGCTGGACAAAATGGCTTATTTGTTCTTGAATGCTTTCAAAGCTTAATTTTGAACTGGCTTTAATAGTTAATAGTAGCCAGACATCATTTTTGCGTAGCTTGAGTTCAGATAATAAGGTTGATTTTCCTATGCCTTTAGGTCCACAAATAACCAGGGATTGCCTGAGGTTAGCGAGTAAATGGATCAATAAGTCCAGTTTTTGAGCTCGCTCCAGTGTTATTAGTGATATCTCTGCTGATTTGGTTGTCAGCAATGAGCTGGTTTTTTCATAAGAATGCAATCCCTTATTATTTGCCATAGTCGCTGAGTGTTTGTTCTAGAAGCATTTGATCGACACTGACAGGTAAGGCTGCTGTACCAATGGCTTGCAATAAAATAACTCTTATTTTGCCATCTACATTTTTCTTGTCGACTGACATTAAATCAATAAACTGTGCCACATCCATTGTTTTTGGTGGAGTCACAGGAAGCTTTGCCTGCTTTAATAGTGCGATGATCCGCTCAACATCCTGCTCAGAAATCCAGCCTATTCTATGAGATAAATCAGCGGCATAACAGATGCCAATGGCTACAGCTTCACCATGAATATAGACGCCATAGCCCATGCCTGTTTCAATGGCATGGCCAAAAGTATGGCCTAAATTCAAGATGGCTCGAATACCCGATTCAAATTCATCTTCTGCTACAATTTCGGCTTTATTAATACATGAGCGCTCTATCACATAAGCCAGAGCTGGTTTATCCCGAGCCAGCAATAAAGCCATGTTTTGTTCCAGCCACTCAAATAACTGCCGGTCTCTGATCAGCCCATATTTAATGATTTCAGCCAGTCCTGCTATTAAATGTCTATCCTCCAGGGTATCTAATACATCAATATCTGCAATGACACATTTTGGCTGATAAAAAGCACCGATCATATTTTTGCCTAGCGGATGATTAACGCCGGTTTTTCCGCCTACCGATGAATCAACCTGAGCTAGCACGGTGGTGGGTATCTGGATAAAGGCAATACCTCTTTGATAACAGGCAGCGGCAAAGCCCGCCATATCACCAATAACACCACCACCCAAGGCTAGCAAGGTACAATTTCGGCTGTATTTTTTTTCTAGTAGACAATCAAAAATTTTTGTCAGATACTCCAGACTTTTATATTGCTCCCCATCAGGCAATTCAATGGTTTCCACCTGAAACGCAGATAAACTGGCTATAACTTTATCTAAATATAAGGGAGAAACCGTGGTATTTGTGACAATTAATACTTGTTTGGATTGAATATGTTTTTGCCACAAGCTCTCTTGTCCCAATAAATTTGAACCAATATAAATAGGATAGGATTTCTCGCCTAATTCGACACGCAGGGTTTTCATCTACACTCTTTCTGTCGATTGGAATTCATTTAATATTTGTTGTACTACCATTTTACTCTGCATGGCACTGGTTTCTATTTTAAAATCTGCACAGGATAAATAAAATTCCTCTCTTTGCGAAAACAATGTTTCTATTTTCTTTCTAGGGTTATCGGTATGAAGTAGAGGTCTTTGGGTATCTCTTTTTGTTCGTTGCAATATTTTATCAATAGAACATTGTAAATACACCACAAATCCATTTTCTTTTAATAGCTTCCGATTCGATTCTTTTAAAATAACGCCACCACCTGTTGCCAGCACAATCCCTTTGAGTTGGCTTAATTCCTGTATCATGTTTTGCTCACGTACTCTAAAGCCGTCTTCTCCCTCGTATTCAAAAATGGTAGGAATATCAACCCCGGTTTGTTCTTCAATGGCTTTGTCACTGTCATAAAAGGGAAGTTGCAGAGCCTTGGCCAGATGTCTGCCGATAGTGGTTTTACCGGCTCCCATCAGGCCTATTAAATAAATACTGTCTGCTTGCTTCATGATGTACCGAATAAATTAAGGTGTTGGTGCTGCACAAGTACTCCATTGTTTTGGGTTTTATGGAAAGTGTCTGAGTAGGATGTATTGACGATAGAATATTTATCAATAACAAAAAGATGCGCTTCGTACCTCAGCACATTCTACCATGATTTGCTTATGGCAAGGGGAGTGATTAAATTGAAGTAATATATAACCATGAAGGAAAGAGCAAAGACAGAGATTGCTCTTCTTCATGCGTTTCATGGTAGAAAAGTAATATTTTTTACGTCACTTATTCCATGCCCGTTCCTAAGAGGGAAGGATAAGACCCGCTGATGCAATTGTTAGATGCTTATGCTATATTTCAATACGCATATACTATACGCATAATACTTGAGGTTGTCGACATGCATCATATTTATAACCATAGCGCCCCTAAAAAACCAACAAACCTTAGTGTCAACAGTGACTTGCTCACAAAAGCTAGAGATTTAAAGATTAACTTATCTGCCACCCTAGAGTCTGCACTTGAAGTTCAAGTTCGTCTCTCAGCACGTGAAGAATGGCTAAAAGAAAATAAAAAAGCAATAACTTCCCTAAATGAGCTTGTTGAAAATAATGGGCTGTTTTCTGATTCATATAGGGAATTATGATGTCACAATTTACTCTTTACAAAAATGAAAATAAAAACTCAAAAAAAGCCTACCCATATTTTATTGATGTTCAAAACGATCTTTTGGATGACTTGAATTCCAGGCTGGTAATTCCTCTATCCGCACAAGAAACATTGAACAACTTGAATGCAAAAAAACTATGCCCTACTATCGAAATTGATGAAGGTATATTTGTGTTACTAACCCATCAAATGACTTCAGTACCTTACTCTGCTTTGAAGAATAAGGTGACTTCCCTCGAGCATTATAGATATGATATTTTAAGTGCTATAGACTTACTATTAACAGGGATCTAACAATAGAGTAAGCATTTAAATACACTGAGTAGATACAAAAGCAATAAAAAAAGGGGGCATTTTGCCCCCTTTTAGAAATTGCTTATAATACATTATCTTATTGTTAAGGTATCTTTTACTATTTTAGGTGTTACAAAGATCAATAATTCTCTTTTTCTTTCACTTTCACTATTTTTTCTAAATAAAAAGCCTATGCCGGGTAAGTCACCAAAAAAAGGAATTTTAAACGTCTCTTTTGCAGAAGTATTTTCATAAATACCACCTAAAACAATGGTCTCACCATTTTTAACTCGTACAATAGTTTGGAGTTCACTTTTATCCAGGCGTGGATTAACTCCCGCCCCTGCTGGTGAATCTCTTTTAATTAATAGCTCCATAATTACATCTCCATCTGGAGTGATTTGTGGAGTAACATTTAATTCCAGTACCGCATCTATTAGTTCAATTTGTGTACCATTATTATCACTTTGGGAGGTAAAAGGTACCTGTACACCTTGCTTAATAAGAGCTAACTCTCTGTCAGAAGTTATTACTCTTGGATTTGCAACAACTTCACCTCTATTGTCATTTTCCAAGGCTGATAATTCAAGGTTAAGCACATAATCTGCGCCGCGAGCTAAAGTGAATCCTAATGCACCAACAGGGGTTGTGCCTATACCTGCTGCAGCCAAATCCACCAGATATTCACCGGGAGAACCTGCATCTCCTGTGACTGATCGGGCAAAAGTTCCTCCTGCATCTAATGATGTCGTTCTTTGCCCCGTATTGGGGTCAATCGTTGTTGTTCCTGTAGGAATCCCCGATTGGGCATCTTGGCCTATGCCAAACTGGGTGCCACTATTTCCGATAGAGCCAAATTTTGCCACCCCAAATTTAACTCCAATCTCTTGGGCAAAATTGGTATCTGCAATAACTATTCTGGCCTCAATCATAACTTGTCTTACTGGAACGTCAAGGATTCTGATCATTTTCCTGATTTCTTCCAGTTGTTTGGCCGTATCTTTAACGATAAGGGTATTGGTTCTTTCATCAACCGATGAACTACCCCTTGCTGACAATAATCCATCCGTTTCATTACCAGTTTTTGAACCCCGCCTGTTTTGAGTAACATTAGTACCAAATGTTCCGCCTAGTACTCTTGATTTAGGCTCTGTAGAATTAGCAGATGATGATTTTACAGTATTTGACCCTGTCAATAAGCTTTGAATTTCATAAGCCCTAGCATAATTAATTGGAATATATTCGGTCCTTAAGGGTTCCAGTTGTTCTACTACTTTTTTAGCGGCTAATTCGTTTTCTTCAATTTTTATAATTTCAGCTAATGGTGCTACAAAAATAACATTACCCGTTTTTCTTTTTGCCAGACCATTGGATTTTAAGATAAAGTCCAGCGCCT
>CAZNGU010000104.1:0-6724 GCA_964572325.1 uncultured Methylomarinum sp. | reverse complement strand
TCTGCTTCTCATTAAATATGAAGATATAGTCAGTGATTTACCTATGGTACTGGATCATCTGAATCATTTCCTGGGCAGGAATATTATTTCTAATAAAATACCAGCTCGAAATGATATGGCTTCCATTGAAGGCCGATGGATTAGAAAAAAATCAGACTGGCGTGATCATATGGATAAACAGGAAGTTGAGTTGTTTGAACAGCACAATGGGGACATGATGCGTAGAATGGGGTACTAAGTTATTTGTTCCAGTAAATTTCCGGAGCACATTATGTTAAAAAATGGTTGGTTTTGACCCGTCAACGGTATTAGGATGAATGGCCGGTTAGCATTTTATGCTGCTATGGACGGATGAAATCCAACCATGAGGAAACTCTGTTTAATTCCATTCGCCCTGAGCTTGTCGAAGGGTTCAATATGCAACATGATGGTTTTACGATGGTTGCCGTTCATGATTCGACAGACTCACCACGAATAGCGGAATTAATCAGAGTTTCCCTAAATTATAATCATAATTAATAGACACGTAATTTTATGATAAGCAATCAACAACTATTATTTATAAAGCAACAGGCATTTAGTTTTTTCAATTCCGGTAGCCTGTCACAGGCGAAAACGCAATGCCAGAATTATTGTAATTATAAGCAAAATGACCCTGAAGCATGGTGTTTATTAAGCGCGATTAATGGCGCACTCGAGTTATATAATGAATCAGAGCAATATGCCCGCAAGTCTCTTTCCATTTCACCAAATTATAGTCAGGCTCATTTCAATCTTGGGGTTGCCTTGCTGAATCTAAACAGGATGGAGGAAGCAATAGATGAATTTAGCACGGTAATACAGTCCAGGCCCGATCATGGAATTGCGCACTATCTAAAGGGCAAAGGCTTTTTACTTCAGACAGGTCAGTTACATAAGGCAAAACCATGCTTTGAGAAAGCATTGAAACTAATAGCAAAACCACCCAAAGATCTGCTTCTGGATCTGGCTCAATTGTATGTGCAACTGGGGGATAATAAGAAATTCCTTAATATAATAGAAAAACTGATAAAAGAAAATCCTCTCGATCCTCAGGCCGGGGTCCTCATGGCCGCTCAGGAAAGGCGGGAAAACAAACTGGATGCCGCACGAAAACGGCTGGAATTATTGCGTGATTCCGGGCTGGATCTATTGCCTGATATTGCGCGTGTTGAGAATAATCTGGGTCTTGTTCTGGACAGGCTTGGAGAATACGATAAGGCATTCGATTCCTTCACAAAAAGCCAGGAAGCAATAAAAAAGAGTCTGGCATTACAATATAATAATGAATTCTGGTATCAGCGTATTAAAAGCAATAAAAAATTTATAACAGCAGAGAATATCAAACACTGGCAGCATAAACAGGATGATAATCTACCAGCCCCTGCCTTCCTGGTCGGTTTTCCTCGTTCAGGAACAACCCTGACTGAAAAGATTATCTCCTCCCATCCTAAAGTAAGTTCAAGCGATGAATATTCACTTGTTTATGACGTATTTACGAAAATGATGTCATTGCCAAATACAGGTTCTAATTATCCAGAGAGCCTGAATGAATTAACTCAGGATAATATAAAGGCATTACGTAAAGAATACTGGGACATTGCCAGAAAGAAGTGTAATGCAAAGCCGGGAAAACGCTTGTTTCTGGATAAAATGCCCTTAAACATTATCGAGCTTTGTCTAATTAACAGAATATTTCCTGAGGCTAAAATTCTGGTGCTAATACGTGATCCAAGAGACGCCTGTCTAAGTTGCTTCATGCAATTGTTCAAAACTAATGATGCAATGAACAATTTTCTGGATTTAGATAATACAGCCCGATTTTATGATGCAACAATGGATCTGTTTCATCATTATGAGGCTGTACTAGATATGAATGTCTATAAATTCCATTATGAAGATCTTGTTGCAAACCTTGAGAAAGAATCAAAGAAAATATTTGATTTCCTTGGCATTGAATGGAATGAGAACATACTCGAATATCACAAAAAAAAGAGCCGCACTATATCTACACCAAGCTATCAGGATGTGTCTAAACCTGTATATACACGTGCTTCTGGGAGATGGAAGAATTATCAGCAGCAGCTACAACCGGTAATGGACAGATTGCAACCATATATAGAGGTTTTTGGTTATAACGCCATGTAGTGTCGTAGGTTGGGGTTCGTAATTTCACCCCAACCTACATGCTAAACAATATAGATATAACATCAATGATAGTTTATGACTAATCAATCCCAACAATCCATGCTGAATAAGGCTCAGGCACTACGTGGACAAAATAATCTGGTTGAAACTCGGGAAACATCTCAGAAAATTGGGTTTAGTGATTGGATGACGCGTAATATATATAATATGTTGAACAACATACTCACATGGCAGCAAAAAATGATTATAATATTTGACTGTAAGTTGAATCATTCTGGTTACAAGTACAGTAGCGCATTAGAAGTTATAACCAGCAAGTAACAAATCCCGAGAAATACATATATGGCCGGAAAAAGCATTCTCATACGATCTAAACTAAAAAAAGCTCAGGCATTTTTAAACAAAAACAAGCTGCCTGAAGCCAAATCCATCTATGAGCAAATTTACAGAACCAATAAAAATGATATCGATATTGGTCTAACACTGGCTATAATCAACCGAAAAATGGGGCTGTTTAGAGAAACCGAGACCGTATGCAGACACATCCTGATAAGTTACCCTGACAATCCAATGACACATCATATATTGGGTTCCGCACTGCAATGTCTGGGCAATATGGATGGAGCAATTGCGAGTTACCAAACAGCCCTCAGGCTTGACCCCTCCTTGAGCGAAGCTCATTATTTTATAGGTGATGTCTATAAATTAACTGGACAGGCAGAAGCAGCAGCGCAAAGTTATCGTCTGGCCGTAAAACTCAAACCTGATTTTGTTGAGGCTCTGAACAATCTTGGTGCAGTTTTAATTTCTTTACATCAATTGGATGATGCCCGTGAAATTCTCACTAAAGCAGACAAAATCAGGCCTAATTGCGAGCAGGTTCTTTGTAATTTTGGTGACCTTTATCTTCTGGATAATAAATTGGAAAAGGCTTTGACATATGCTGAAAAAACTTTAAAGATTAATAAAAATTTTTTTGAAGCTTATTGTTTAAAGGGGAAAATTCATAACCAACAAGGCGTCTATGACAAAGCACTTGATAGTTATAATTACGCATTACAATTACAACCTGAAAATGAAGCAGTTATCGGAGGCATTGCACAGATATTTGAAAAGCGCCGTGAATTTGATGCCGCAAAAAAATTAATACAACCATTTATAGAAAAAGGAACGAACGACGCGGGCATTTTGCTTTCATGTTCTGCTATCAGTCGACAGTTTGGCGAAGAAAAGAAAGCAATGAAAATCCTGGAAGATACAATAGACAGGAACAGTATTGGTGACGAGACCAAGCTGGATTTACATTCTGAGCTTGGTAAACATTATGATGCATTACAGGACTATGCAAATGCATTTACCCATTATGAACAAGCTAACCTGATTGAACGAAAATTAAATGAACAAATAAGATTAAGAACAACATCAAATCATCATAGTTATGATGACATTGAAAAATGGTTCGATCAATTCGATGCAGATTACTGGAAAAACCTGCCACAAGCAGAAACATCAACAGATAAACCTGTGTTCATAGTTGGTTTACCAAGATCCGGAACTTCACTTACCGAGCAAATACTGGCTACTCACCCAGATGTTTACGGTGCAGGTGAATTAACTAACATTGCCTATCTTGCAACTAAACTTGGTTATAATGATCTGTTAAATGATAACCCAGGATATCTTGCAAATGTCAGCCAGGAGAAATTAACCAGTACGGCACAAAAATATCTTCATGCGCTTGATAAACTTTCTCCTAATGCCAAACGCGTTACAAACAAAATGCCAACTAATTTCTGGCATCTTGGCTTGATTTCCCGACTGTTTCCCGATGCGAAAGTTATTCATATGAATCGAGACCCACGTGATACATGTCTGTCAATGTATTTTCAACGATTTGGTGCAACCATGACGTTCACTACAGATCTGAAGGACTTGGGGAAATATTGCATGGCCTATAACAAGATAATGAATTACTGGCATGATGTACTGGATTTAAATATATTAGATATTAAATACGAGAATCTGGTTGATGATCAGGAAAATATTACTCGCAAACTGATTGAGTTTTGTAGTCTTGAATGGAGTGATGAATGTTTGTGTTTTTATAAAACTAAACGTGATGTTAATACACCCAGTTATGACCAGGTGCGCAAACCGATTTATAAAAAATCAGTAGCTCGGTGGAAAAATTATGAACAATATATTCAAACATTAATAAAAGAACTGGATGGATGTTTATAATTCAAGGGGTTTTGTTTTTTGTAGGGTGGAATTCATCCCGCCGCAGCTGGTCGGTTGAAACCGACCCTACAGAAAGATTGAGCGCATTGACACTTGTTATGTAGACATGTATAGCATTTATTTATGTGATAAAATTCACATCCCATAATACGAAAACAATTATGAACCAACAGCAAGCAATGATTACTTCAGACATTCAAAAGGCATTATTGGATGAAGCCGGTTCCATATGCGCTAACCCGGACTGTCAACATAAAATATTAGCATCAGACGCCAAATTTTCCTTTGTTTTTCAACCGGGGATATCACAAAAGCAAAATTTGCTTGCATTGTGCCATGACTGTTTTTCATCACTGACAAGTGGGAATATAACACCCCCCGCAATTCAGGCATGGAAAATATTACGCCTGGCCGTTAGTGGTGAGATAGAACCCGCTCCGATGGGACTAAAACTCGGTGCTATCCGTAATTACCCCGGTTTGCAGCCGTTTTTTCCTGATGAATATTTTGATTTTCCTTTCATTGGTGGAAATATCTATCTCAACGTGAAAGAATCCCGCATGATGCTTGCTCGTGCTCTGGGTATTTACGAACCTGATAAAACACAAACTATTTGTTCCCTGCTTAAACCCGGCCAAACCTTTATAGATGTTGGCTGCAATAAGGGTGACTTTTCTCTATTAGCGGCAAAAATTGTAGGCGAGGGTGGTTCAGTTCTGGCATTTGAACCTGAACCTGATAATTGTCAGTGGATTGAAAAGAGTATCAAGCTGAATAATTATGAAAACATTAAGCTGTTCCAACTGGCTTTGGCTGATAAAAACGAGGATGCCCAATTGTATCTGGGAGAAAAAAGCGGGTGGCATAGTCTGGTGTCCAATCCTGGCAATGCTCAAAAATCGACTATCAAAGTCAAAAAAAGGACTCTGGACTCGATTTTTGACGAAGCAGGAAATACCAGGGTAGATATAATAAAAATAGATGTTGAAGGTGCCGAAATGGAAGTTCTTCGAGGTGCTTCGGTAATGTTCAAAAATAATCCTGAATTGACTGTATTACTTGATCTGCATCCGCATATGGGAGTCAATCCGGTAGAGGTATGTGATTTTCTGACTGAAAAGGGTTTTAATATTCTAAATATGAAAGCACCACACCCACCCCTGGAAAATATTGATAATACAACAACAGAAATTTTGGCCATACGGTAGGGCGGGTTTCAACCCGCCGCGGTGGTCGGATGAATCCGACCCTACAACAAAATAAATAACCAACATATATGGAGACAAAATAATGAGCGTTTTTTTTGTTGGAGGAATTAATCGTTCAGGAACTACTTTATTACAAAGTATTCTGTGTTCAGACAAAAAGACAAACCCACTTATTCATGAGGTGAGTTATTTGCGTAGCATCGTTGACGCCTATGTCTCTGGTCAACAGAAATTTGCTGAGCATAATAAATATTATTTTTCCTCTATCGAGGATATGCGAGATTTTACTGCCGGATGGGCTAAGGCATTTCTTGATAAAACCCGCACCCGTTATCCGCAAGCAAAACATCTTGTGCTCAAACATCCACCGCTCACCGCCCGCTTTCCAGTTATTTATGATTTACTTTCATCTATAGGGGAAGATCCACACTTCTATGTCATTATTCGTGACCCTCGTGATGTTGCCGCCTCATTGGTGCAGGTAGGAGAGCGCCTTAGAAAAAAAGGCGAATCTGAGGGTAATACGCTGCCTCGGGATATGAGCGTGTTGGGTAATTATTATATGCAGACCTATATGCCTGCCCTGTCATATCAGAACCAGGACTATCAGAAACGAATAACAATAATTAAATATGAAGAGCTTGTCAGTAACCCGCAAGATGTTATTAAGAATATTCGCCAGGCCAGTGGTCTAAAGCTTAATGAGTTTAATGAGTCAGAAGGCTGGAAAAGTGACAACATTGATTATGATGACTTAAAAAAGAATAACAATGCCTGGCTGTCCGATTTATGGGGTAAGCGGCTATCAAACTCAAGAATTGGAAGGTATAAAGAAATACTCGAGCCGGATGAAATTTCACTGCTTGAAAAAGTCTGTGCTGGTCCCCTGAAAACGTTTGGGTACTAAGAGAAATCCTACATTTTTCCTGCCCTGTAGGGTCGGATTTATCCAACTATTGTAGTGGGATATAGGATCGCAGATCAGATTCTGGGAGAGGGAGCCATTCAGTAACCCGAAGCCACTGGCTTTTAACCGGTGGAGCATTCACTGTAAAAAAAAACGGGAAACATAATGTTTCCCGTTTGTTGTTTTTACTATGGCAGCAGCC
>CAZNGU010000103.1:0-6738 GCA_964572325.1 uncultured Methylomarinum sp. | reverse complement strand
GTGGAGCCAAAAGACCCGTCAGAATTCGGGTATTATTGAATCCTCGTTCCTAATCTGGATACCTTGGAAAATGAGATAAGTCTTTCTTCTTTATGTCTTTGTACAGTGTAAGAAAGTGTGGTTTTTATAAGGTGGTATTATTGATGTGTTCTCCAATTGTTTAATTAAAGGTTAATAAATGTTAAGACATTTCCCGGCAAAGGATGTAGAGATTGTTCACAGAATAAGAGATTACACTATTATTGCTTTTGCTTTTGTTGTAGTTACATTATGTTTTGCCATTGATTCAGTCGCCAGCCCTGGCTTGCAATTAGCCCTGGGTGTTGCTGGCTGGATTTGTCTGATAAGCTTGTTATATGGAGAGTGCAAATATGTCAGAGCACAAATAGTCGTTGCGGTAACATTTGCCACAATAGGTGAACAGTTTGCGTCCCTTTATATGGCAGGGTATACCTATCGACTGGAAAATGTACCGGCGTTTGTTCCACCAGGTCATGGGATAGTTTATTTAACTGCTGTGGTTATAGGGCGTTCGGGTTTATTTCAACAATATGCCAGAAAAATTGCTTTATTTGTGGTTTTTGTCGGTGGGCTGTGGTCAATTTTAGCTTTGAATGCGGTTGTGGGTCGAGGAGATCAGATTGGTGCGCTATTATTTTGTATTTATTTGATTTTTCTATTTAAAGGCCGGTCACCTATGGTTTATTTAGGCGCTTTTTTTATTACCACATGGGTGGAAATCGTAGGTACAGCAATGGGTACCTGGAATTGGGCGGCCATAGATCCAGCCTCAACCTTAACGCAGGGAAACCCACCTAGTGGAGTAGCTGCCTGGTATTGTCTGGTAGATGCGGTCGCTATGGCGGGTGCTATTCCAGTACTCAATTATGTTTCAAAAGGTTTGACCTTGTTTGGTCTCAAAGATATTGTTAAAGAACAGGTTTAGTGGCAGTAAAAACACCATATTCAATAATACGGTCGATGAATAGCCGATGTTGAGCCAAGCCGACTTTGAAATTAGCAGTCTGAGCTTTGCTTCTTAGGCCTAGCCACTGACTGATTTTTTGCACGGGTTTTAAGCGATTAGCTACTTTAAACATATATTCTGCCGAAGGTAAGGTTTCTGCCGTAATATCTGTGTAAATAATATTTTGAAACTGGTTTTGTTCTAATAATTCGGTAAATGTTTTTTGCATACATAAATTAGGTACTGCCCAGCCATTTAGACAGGTGACAATATCAGCCCATTCATCAGCATTAAATTCATTACGTTGCAGATAGCCGTCACAAACGATAATCTTTCCACCAGGGCGTAATAAACGATAGGCTTCTTTTAAAAAGTCACCTTTATTCAAGGCATGACAAACGCTTTCCAGCCCCCATACAATATCGAATGAGTCATCATCAAATGGGGTGGCACAGAAATCAGAGACTTCAAAAGTAATATTATCAGCTACTTTTTGCCGTTTAGCATGTTGTTGAGCATGTTTTACTTGTTGCTGGCTTATGGTGATTGCTGTTAAATGATTGCCATGGTGTTTTGCCATCCAGATTGAACTACCGCCAATACCACAGCCAGCATCTAAAACATGATCGTTGGGCGATATTTCGGCTAAATCATAAAGCAACTGATTTTTATTGATTAAGGCTTGATGGTGAGATGTGGTTTGCTTATCCCAATAGCCATAATGTAAAGCCAGGTTTTCTCGATTGCACCAGGCAAATAAATAATCGTGATAGCAGTCATCATAGTGTTTTGCTGCATCAGATTTAAGATCAGTAGTGGACAATTCGGTGTCTTTTCTTAAAGATTGATCGCGGTAATCTAGGTTGGGTTCTATATGATGCATGGTTTAGGGCTTGTTAAAGTACTTTGACAAAATAGCGGAGCATTATATCTGTTATTCTAAATAATAATAGCTTTTAGTTTACATGCTTAGCCATGATAAAGTAGTATGGATTTGATTACATAATGTAGGTAAGGAAGGTGATTTATGCAACGTCGTGATTTTATAAATTTAGCTGTAATAGGTGCAGGTGCAAGTCTTGTTGCGCCCTCTAGTGTGGCAGTAGCAGGAAGTAAAGACAATGTGGAAGGCAGTGTTTATTTTACTAAAGAAAAACCGGGGCGCTGGAGTAAAAAAGCAGGCGGACATTTACCAAATATTGACATCAAAAAACAGGGTAGCAAGGTAAACGTGACAGTGACTACTGCGCATGGCATGGATGGCTACACACACTATATTGTTAAACATGTATTGTTAGATCAAAATTATAATTTTATTGATGAGAAAATGTTTGATCCGATGACAGATAAAGTACCTGTATCAAATTTTACCCTTGAAAACTATAAAGGTTATGTTCATGTTTTGAGTATGTGTAATAAGCATGATGTTTGGTTGAGTGGAAAAAAAGTTTAGTTTTTTGCTATAAAAACGAGAAACCTTCCTTTCCAGGGTATAAAAAATTAAGTGATAATGGAAAATATTTTATTGCAGGTATATTTTGTAATACAGAAAATACTTTATGCACAAATTGATAATGAGACTTTCAATTCAATAATCAGCGAAGGAAAAATACTCGAGAAAGACTACTGGGGAGTGAAGGTTGTAGAAACAAAGGACAATAAGATAGTTAAATTTTTCAGGTTAAAAAGGGTTTATTCATCCGCCTTTTTCTTTCCTTATGCCTGGTGTTTTAAAAAAAATGCGGAACAGCTGAAAAAATTAGGCATAAAAACAGTCGATGTCGAAAAAATTGTATATTGTCTTCCGCAACAGCGCCACCTGCTGAGTTATGGAAAAATTGAAGGTCAATCTGCCAGGGAATTACTGTGTCAAGGAGATAAGAATAATGATTTAATTAGGCGGTTAATTACATTTATTGCTGAATTGCATACGAAAGGGGTCTACTTTAGGTCACTTCATTTTGGCAATATTATTATTAATAGCCAAGGTGATATGGCTTTAATTGATATCAGTGATTTAAAGGTATATTCGAGGGGGCTTTCTAGTAAGCAAAGGATAAGAAATTGGAAGCACTTGCTTAAATATGGTTTTGAAAAGAAACAAATCAATGATTATGGCTGGGATGCTTTTTTTTCTAAGTATGTAGAGTGCTCCCATTTATCTGGCAAGCAGGTAAAGCAATTTAATGCAGCAATTAAGCAATAGCAAGAAATATATAAAAATAATAAGAGATTAAAAGTAAATTATGGGTATCTGTTTTTTAATTGATTACAAACTAATTGCTTACAAGCTAAAGAATGTGCTGTGAAAGTGTCCTATAGCATGCCACCGAAAGAGCTTGTATTAAATAATACTTCTCTAAAATTTGTTGAGTCGGGTGTTAAATGGTGGTTAACTGATCAGCGATGGAAACAGGCTACTTCAGAAATAACAGCCTGTATTCTAAATCCCGGGAGCATTGATCCTGACAAAATATTAAAACATTCGGAACGACGTTTGGTTTTTCAATATTTTGCAGCGGATACAGGGCATACTTTTGTGGTAAAAGCATTCCCTTTATCATTGTTGAGGCACCGACTGAAACATCAAAAATATGCATATAGTGAAGCAAAGCATTTGCTTATAGCCAAAAATAAAGGCTTGCAAGTACCTGAAGTTTATGGTTATGGTTTGCGAAAGAAATTAGGGCTGGTCTTGTTTAATGTGGTCTTAATGCAATATGTCGATCATTTTTCACTGATAGACTTCTTAAGATTAAAAAATGCAAATGAGTGTTTGGAAATTCTTAAGCAAAGAGTGAGCCCTCTATTTATAAAGATGTACCATGCTGGCGTCAATCATATTGATTGTGACCCTAGTGCCATATTTTTATCTAAGAATGATGCATTAGAAGATATGTTGATTGATTTTCAATATGTCAGTTTTTACCAGGGAAAAAGTGTGCAGACTTTAGCTGCCCAACTCGGGTATTTTACCTGGTCAGTCAGAGGGCAGTACAAGTTTTTATCAAGGAAGGATTTGCGACAATGGTTTGAATATACAATAAATAGCGCAGGGCATGAATGTAATGATTTGCTCTGGGAAATTTATGAAGAAAATAGTTATAAGCTTCGTTCAATTAAGCAACGCTTAGCTGGGTATGAGCTGGATTTATGATTATTTTGCATAGCTAAAAAATAAGAAATTATGGCGGAAAAAATAAGAGAGTTTGGTATTGATGATGCCGATCATTACTGGAAAGAACGTAAAAATTCAGGGCGAGTTGCAGAAAAAAGAATTCACCATTTTATTAAAGAGCTGGTTGATGAAGTAAGTAATGGCGATTCAACTGCTAAGTTGCTGATTTGTGGAGTGGGTGATGGGCATGAGTACCGCCTGTGTGCGGAAAATTATCAAACCTGGGGAGTTGAAATGTCACAATACGCCATAGATCAATACCCATTTAATAAAGAAAAAATTGTAAATGCTGATTTAAATCATGGTATTCCCGAGTTTGATGAAAACTTTAATGCTATCGTCGTGAGTATGGTTCTTCATTGGCTGGATGATCCTGCGACATTTCTAAAAACTGCAAAAGAGAGACTTGCAGAGAATGGTCGGTTAGTCACTATTGTCCCTAATATTACCCATTACCGGTATAGATTACGCTTTCTTACTGGACACTTTCCACCTATCAGTGCAAGCCATAAAAACTTTCAAACGCCTGCTGAAGTAGAAGATATGTTCATTGAGGCTGGGTACACTATTGAGAAAAAAGCCCCGGTAAAGCCTGTATTAAAAGCGCGTTTATTTCCTACTTTATTTGCAACTGAAATAGGCTATATTTTAAAGCCTTCTATGGCCTAATAGCCGCCTTCTTGTGGATTATAAAAAAATTGTAACGGCAAGGACGACAAGCAATGACCTGTTCAAGCTAACAGAAGGTAAGCAGTCCTGGTTGTTAAAACGATATCGTGGCGACAAAGCTGAACACCATCGAGACAGTGAAAAAAACAGATTGGTTTTATGGGCGAGGCAGGGGTTTTTAGTGCCGGAAGTCATAGAACTTCAGTTGTCAGAGGAAGTACAGCCTTATTTGGTTTTGCAATGGATAAATGGTTGTTCTCTGGCTGATTACCTTACTTCTGTCGATCGTAGTATAGAAGTTAAGATTCAAAAAATAAAAGAACTTATTCAGTTGTTTTATCAAAGACAGCAATTCTGCCTGGTAGAAAATAGCTATGACTTTATTCACCATGACCCTAATACAGGGAATATGGTTTTAGACAAAGACGATTTTTATTATATTGATTTTGAAGAAAAAGTAAGCTCTGATGATTATGAGCTATCTGAAGCATTAGCAATTGAATTGGCAAAGTTTATCCGGTGGGTTATTAGAGATTTAGGAAGCGGGTATTTAGATAAAATTATTCAATTGACGGTTGAAGTATATCAACCTGGAAGTCCTATTTTAGATCAAATAATCGAACGAGTGCATGGTAGACATTTTCAGTTTATTCACCGCTGGAAAGACCGAAATAAAAAAAAGTATAACTCATCTGAAGTGACTAAATATGACTTGGCTGATAGCTTACAATTTTTCTTGAAAAAATCTCGGAAATGACAAAGCAAGCAACAATTCTTATTGATAATGAAGGGCGCAAAAATAAAATAAGACTGTTGAAGCCACTTAGAGTGCTAAGAGGTAAGCGAGTGGTTTTTGTAGCATCTTGGCAAGAAGAAACAGTTTTAGTCAAATTATTTAGCAAAGAAAAATATTGGAGCAGGGAGCTTACAGGTCTCGGTTTCCTTTCCAGATTTAAACTGGCCAGTCCACAATGCCTGTACAGTGGGCAGGTTGCTGAAAGCTCCAATCTGCAGCAATTTGGTATGAAACCGAAAAAACAAATGTATGTTCTTGTTTTAGAGTTTTATAAAAATGCACTGGACTTTAGGACGCAATGGCGTTCAGAATCTCTGCATGAGTCGAAAAGAAAAGAGCTTTTCTCTAAATTGCTGATATTGTTGGCGCAGCATCATCAATCAGGTGTGATCCAAAGTGATTTGCATTTGGGTAATTTTTTAATCGTCAATAATGATCTTGTCACTATTGATGGTGACGCAGTTGAACATCACTGTTCCCTTTCCATAAAAGAATGTTACCGACAGCTTGGTATTCTTTTAGCGCAGTCATTTCCAAAATATGATGCAATGCTAGAAGCCTTATTACCATTTTATTTTAATGAAAGAAAACTAGAGTTTAATCGGTTTGTCATTAAAGAAATTCTGAATAGTAGAGCAATAGCTCGGAATATTGCAAAAAAGAATTGGCTTAATAAAGTATATAGAGAGTCAAGCCAATTTAAAGTGGTTAAAACTTTCAAATATCATATCTATATGAGCCGTGCTTTTGATAATATTAAATTGCTTGATAGGGTTTTTAAACTCACTAATAATACTAAAAATATTGTTGAATGGAGTGATGGAAAGTATCAATATAAAGCGACGCGCTATATTAAAAAGATGTCTTCAGAGAGAAGATGTTTTAAAGAGAATGAAGCAAGTATTCATTGGCTTAATGCACAATTGAAAATATTTTTTGGCGAAAGTAATGCCGATATTCCAGTTGCATTGGTGCTTAATACGCTGGGGCCCTTCCATAAAAGTGGTTTTTTTGTCCAGGCAAAAATGCGTTAACTATTTGCTGATTAGCTTTTATGAAATGAAGGCAGTTAAATCCCCAGCGATTTTAGGGGTAGGGCTTCTTTTTTTAATACAATATTATATTTTT
>CAZNGU010000102.1:0-6756 GCA_964572325.1 uncultured Methylomarinum sp. | reverse complement strand
TCTTGAATATTTGATATCAATAAGTTGTTCGTCAATTAAGTCTTGTAAACGGGCTCCATGTAGCTTTAATTGGCTCTCAAATTGTTTTTTTTCGCTGGTATCAACAAAGATGCTCAGATATTGATAAGCTTCGTTGTCTTTATCCAGAAAAGCTGTAGTGCTTTCAGTAAACCATATTTTTTCATTCTGTTTATTCAAAAAGCAGGCTTCACCTCTCCAGGGCTCTCCTTGGGAAAGGGTTTCTTTTCTTTGTTTAAGTTTGTAGCATGGGCTTTTGGCCAATATTGACTGAATGTTTTTACCCAGAAATTCATCTCGATTTCTTTTTAAAATCTGGCAAAAAAGGTCATTCACGTCTATTACAAGAAAATCCTTGTTACAGATAATCACTCCTGCCGCAAGGTCAAGAGCAAGCTTATGATTTTTTAATTCTGTTTCAAGCTTTTTGTTAAGTGTAATATCTCTAAAAAAGCAGATTATTTTCTGTTCTTCCTGATGACTCTCAGTGATTTCAGTATCATCTCTGGCAGCAACTGAATCACCAAATAGTGTGATATCAGATTCGTTGGCTTCGGAGATAGTCACATCAAGTAAAATATCATACCCCATACGATGTCTGGCTAATAAAGGAATATCAGCTGAGCTGCGCGAGGCAATGAAATAACGAATATAAGCCCCCACATTCTCATGAACCCAATCGGGACAAGGGATTAAATCTGCGATTTTACGGGAGATGGTATCGCTGTCACTATAGCCAAAGATATGTTGAGCAGTAATATTAAAGTTTTCAACGGTGCCATCTGCAGCAAAAGTAATAATACCGTCCGATGCATTATGTAATAGAGAAAAAAGTTTTGTCTGTTCACTAATGAGCTCAAAACCAGTCGCTGTGAGCTCGGAGTTTTGTTTTTGAAGTTCAGAAATCTTATTTATCATCTGGGTGATTTCATAAGATTCTATATCTTTTTGAGTGCTCATCAATTCTTGATTTTTAAATCTGAAATGTTAAAAGCTGGTTGGCAATCTACTTCAGATTGCACACGATTCTTACAATTTTGTTTGGTGGGTATATACTTCGCGCGGTCACGGATGCGGTTTACTATCGGTTGATTTTTGCCGATAGACTGCGTTACTGAAACAGTTACATAGCTTGCTATACGCCTGGTTCAACGCCTTGCTCTCGACAAAAATCAGTTCGCCATAATTCCGCATCTGTGACCGCGCGAAGTATATATCTCCCTCTGGAGAGGGCTATATTCGGCAACACATTCTATTTGATGGGTATAGAATGTCGAAAAACGACGCACTTGCTTTCTGAACATGAGACTTCGGTATCTAGTAGATAGTCTATTCTTATATTGTAATATCTGTCAATATATTGTTGAAAGACTAATAGCAGTTATCCAGGATAAAAAACCTTAAAAATTTCTTCAAAGTTGTCATAAGCTTTTTCAATAATTAAACTCATGTCAGATGGAGAAATTCCCAGGGCATTAGTGGTATCGTTAAAATGGAAATATTCTGCTCTGGAATAGCTATCTGCTAGCCTTACAATGGCCGCTATTTTATAAAATTGTTCGGTGTCATCAGGGTATTCGTGTAAGCGGATACTTTCAACAATAATTTCAGGTAGTTTCCATAGTTTGCAGAGTGCGGCGCCTGTCTGATAATGGTTAAAACCGATGATGCTTTTTTCAAATTCAAGTTCATCATGTTGTTGTGGATTTTCCTGAGCTTGCAGCATGAGGTTAACTTCTCTCGCTAGTTCTGGAATACGACGAAAAAAAACCAATTGACCAATATGGTGTAATATTCCGCACATAAAAATGGCATCTTCATAATTTGTATTTAAAAACTGGTCAATTTCTTTAGCAAGCAATGCGCAACGCAAGTTGGTAGCCCAAAAATCATGCATGGATATCAACTCATTAGGTAAGTCAGAAAATTTATCAATAACCAATGTACTCAGCACAATGCTCTGTAATTCTTTGCTACCAATTAATGTGATTGCGCGACCAATAGATGTTATTTGTGATGGAAATCCATAAAAGGCACTGTTAACAATTTTTAATAGCCTTATCGCTAAAGCCGCATCTTTTTCTATGATATAAGCCGTATCAACTAATGATTTTGCTGGATTTTCAATAGTTTTTTGAAGTTCAAAGAATATATTAGGGGGCGAAGAAAGCTGTAAATCGCCTTTAAACAAGTCACAGATTGATAATTCTTTTTGTGAAGTAGTTTGCATAACTAACAAAAAATAGTAAGTCGTCTATAGTTAAGTTGAAATTTCAAAAAATCAGGAATTTCAATAAAGAGCAGGATTTTAATAGATAATAAAAGGTTGAAGCAGGTTTGTAGACTAATTAACTACAGTTCTTATTTTTTTGTGCAGTCCAGACTTCAAGTATTTTTGAATCCCTATACCTAACTGTAGCTGTTATCTCAATATCTGCAAGTCTGTGAGTATCATTTTTATCTAGAAAAAGAATCGTAAATATCTTCTAAGTCTTTTGTTTCTTATCCCTTTATTTCTTCTCTTCTCTGATAGTAAAAGAGGAGTGACTGCTGTTGTTGTGTTTGAATGTGGGAGGAAAGAAAATAAGCTTAAAGAAGATAGCTCTTATAATAAAAAATAAAAATAAATACGGAATGGGAACGAAATAACTTGATAAATTAGCGCAGTATTTTTGTTTGTCTTCAATGCGCGGCACAGGGCGGATAGCAAGCTATGTAACCGTAGCCGCAAAGCTCCTGTTTACGCATCTTGCCTACATCCGTGTAGATAAGGCAGAAGATGGACAAAAAGACAAGCTAATTTGTCAAGTTATTTCGTGTGCGTTCCTAAGCTTGGTTGGCTCTGTTATGGTTATTTGTGAAAATTTAAAAGATAAAGTGATCATTGTTGCGGAAAATGATGAACAGCTAGCAACTGAAATTAGTCATTTTCTAAAAGACAATGGTTTTGTGAAAATTAAAATTGCTCAGGATGGAGGTAAAGTTTATGAAATACTAAGACCTTATTACAATGAACCGGAACAAATTGGCTTGATTGTAATAAATGAAGCCTTACCGCGTTGTCATGTGCTGGAAATGTCAAGAACCTTATCAAGTAATGAAGAGGGTACAGTTATCCCTTTTATCATTTTCGGTTCCAATGAGGAGAATATTTCGTATGATCAGGCAAAAGACTATGATCTGCATTCGCAATGTCTGAATCATTTTATTTCAGTGCCTATTAATTATGCAGAACTCTTGACGGTGATGAGATTTCAATTAATGATGAAGCACGAACGGTTTCTTCGTCATAAACAGGCAGAGCGTTTAATTGAAGAACTAGCAGAAAGAAAAATAGTTGATGCTAAATTAAAATATTTAGTGGCACATGATGAACTAACCAGTTTGTTGAATAGGCAGAACTTTGAACGCAGATTAAGACAAATACTTAATCGCAGTAATATGTTACAGCAAAATGGTGCTTTATTATTTTTTGATGTTGACCGCTTTAGTTTGATTAATGAACTTGAGGGCTTTGAAACAGGGGATAGGTTACTGGTTGAAGTGGTTTCAATTATCCGAAAAATTGCCGATAAAACTGATTTGTTTGCGCGTATTGGCTCTGATGAATTTTGTCTTTTTTTGGAAAATAAAACAAACTATAAAATAAAACAATTTGCTGAAAAAATAAGACGATTAGCTTATGACTATAAGTTTTTTACCGGTGATATTTGTTATAGCATCTCGTTATCTATTGGTATTGCTGGGCTGAGTGCATCAAAAGCAATATATCATCCCAGCGAATTAATATCCCGGGCACGTCAGGCTTGTATGATGGCCAAGAGAAATGGACGTAATACACTTTGCGAATATAATGAACATGATACTAAGGTACAAGAACGGCATAGAGATATCTATTGGGTTCCACTGATTAAAAGAGCCTTAATTGAGGAAAGTTTTTTTCTGGTTTTTCAACCTGTGGTTGATTTGCTAAGTGGTAATGTCTCTCATTATGAAGTATTAATCAGAATGCGAGGAGCCGATAATGAAATTATTAGTCCAGCTAAATTTATTCCCGTTGCTGAACGCATGGGCTTAATTCATAGTATTGACCTTTGGGTGATAGATCAGGCGATTGATTTTCTGGCAACACTTGCATCCCATGCTTTAGATATTTCTTTAGCTATTAATTTATCAAGTACCGCATTTCAAGATGACTCATTGTTACCAGCCATTAAAGATAAGCTGGAAATCACCTGGGTAGATGCGAAACGTATTACTTTTGAGATTACCGAAACTGCTGCTGTGCAGAATTTTGAACAAACTCGTTTGATGATCGAAAAAATTCGAGCTTTAGGTTGCAGGTTTGCCCTGGATGATTTTGGTGCTGGTTTTTGTTCCTTCAATTACCTTAAATCATTTCCAGTAGACTATGTAAAAATTGATGGACAGTTTATACAGAATTTGATCAATGATGAAACGGATCAGGTCTTGGTTAAATCAATGGCTGATATTGCTGCAAGTCTTGGGAAAAAAACTATTGCAGAATTTGTAGAAACGCCAGAAACAGTAGCAATGTTAAAAAAAATTGGGGTGAATTTAGGCCAAGGTTATATATTTGGTAAACCTAAAGAGCAATTATTAACAAATCATTCTATTTCGATATTAGATTTAATAAATAAGACAAATAATAGGGTTTCTTCTCAGAATTAGGCTGATGAATAATAATCAGTCGTACTTGTCTTTTGCCAAAGTTATTCGGTGTTTGTCCTGATATTTATGTGGTGGTTTAGCTAAATAAGCCTAAACTATTAAAGTTATGTCCCGGTAAAAGGCTGGCAAGGTTTGTTTCAGACTGGTTTAAATGGTTGAATAAAATATCTCCGTAAATATCCCTGTAGTCAGTGGTAGAGGCAAGATAGCGACCTTGATATAAATCTTCTTCTGCTAGCCCTGGCCATCCTTGTTCATTGAGATAGATGCCGCCCTGAATAGTATTACCTACCACAAACCAGGAGGCAGCATTACCGTGATCGGTTCCCATGCTGCCATTTTCTTGTGAAGTACGGCCAAATTCAGTCATGGTCACGATGACTACATCATCCATTTTTGTGCCCAAATCAGTAACCAAGGCAGCGATTCCTTCCGAAAAACCCTGTAAACTCCTTGATAATCGACCCGAAGGCTCGCCCGCTCCCTGATTACTATGGGTATCATAACCTCCCGTGTCAACAGTCACCATTTGTAAACCAATATTAGGGTCTTTGATCATTTGTGCTGTTTCTCTCAAACGCCTACCGTATGAACCATTAGGGTAGCTAGCCTCATTTTCCGGTATATATGAATTGGTATCTATCGCTAATACGGCATCCAGGTTACTAAACAGTGTTTGACCAAATTGCTGTACTAGTTGCCGGTAGGATGACTGAGGCGAGGGCAGTTCTTGATAGACGGGTAATACTCCATTTACTAAAGACTGTTGTTCAGCACCTTGAAATCCTAAATTGAATGAATTGATAAAGGAAAAGGATTGTACCGGCACACTGCCCCGTAAAGACTGAGCTAATTCCCCTCCGAATCCCACAGCTTGTAATGGCTGGGTATTGCCGGATGTTTGTAATAGCCGGTTTAGCCAGCCATCCAGATTATTAATATCAGCAGTGCCCAAGTTTTCTCTGGAAACACCACTTTCGATAAAATGCTGACTGTCAAAATGGGAGCGGGAAGGAGAAGGGTAGTGTACGGTGGGTAATACTGCCATATTTTGCGCATCATATATTGGAAGCAGTGAGGCCATGCTGGGATGTAGGCCAAAAAAACCATCAAGATCCAGTGCCGGGAATGCAGCACCTCCACCCGGTGCAGGAATGCCAATAGTAGGGCGCAGATTGTAATAGTTGTCATCCCCGTAAGGTATAACGGTATTTAAGCCATCACAACCACCTCGCTGGAAAATAACAACTACTGTAGGCGTACCGACTGGAGTTGCCTGCGCAGACGAAATCAGTGGCACACGGAACAAACAGCTACCTGCAGTGACCAGTCCGGTTCCCATCATGCCTTTGATGAAATTTCTTCTTTTCATGGTGTTTTCTCCTGAAAACTGCTTGGGAACAAGAAAATTTAAGCTCTGTTCCTGGGTCTGTTATTGAAAGTGGTATTGAGGATAACTCATCACATTACCGTTTAATTGTCGTAGCAGGGCATCAGCATCTGGATTGTTTAGATCAAAATCTGTACCCAAAACGTTTAATGCATTGTTTTGCCCAAGTTCAGTAAAATCATCCCCTACGGTCAATTGCAATAGAAACCCGACGATGCCATCAGCCGTCTCAAACCCGTTAGTAGGATAAAATTGTATCGGGTCAGTGCTACTTTTATCTGAACCCGGTTGATTACGTACCAAGACATTAACCCATTTTATCCGCTCAATTAATTGACTTGAACTGATCCAGTCTGGCCCCAGTTCTGACCATCCCGTAGGTACAGGGTTTTCAAATAAACTTAAACCCATAGCGCGAATCGGATCAATCAAATCGCTGGCATCTGAATTTGCTTCCAGATTACGTAAGGCACCAATAACAAATTCAATCGGTGTTTTTATTTTGCTTCGGTAATTCTGTGCATCATTGAATTCAGCCGATTGCATGATCAGGCGTAACACCCGTTTAATCTGATCATCTGCCGCGCTGAAAGCTATAAACTCATTGGCGCAACGGGTAAGGAGTGACGATGGCGGATTATCATTAACAAATAGGG
>CAZNGU010000101.1:0-6760 GCA_964572325.1 uncultured Methylomarinum sp. | reverse complement strand
AACAAAACCAGAGAGTTTTTCCATTTGTGCTAAACCACAGGCCGCTTGCATATCCGTCATCTTTAAATTATAGCCAAGGTGCGAATAGGTATATTTGTGATCATATCCAGCAGGTAATTCGCCTTGTTGATAGCAAAAGCGTTTTTTACAAGTGTTATCCTGCCCCGGTGGGCAAAAGCAGTCACGCCCCCAGTCTCGAAAAGATTCAATAAGCAATTTTAATTTGCCATTGTTGGTAAAAACGGCACCGCCCTCCCCTGTGGTTATATGATGTGCAGGGTAAAAGCTCAGCGTAGCAATATCGCCAAAAGTGCCAACATGCTGTCCATTATAGATTGAGCCTAAGGCATCACAACAATCTTCAATTAACCAGAGACCATACTGATCACAGATGCGTTTAATTTCTGTCAGATTGAAAGGATTACCCAGCGTATGCGCCAACATAATGGCTTTGGTTTTTGATGATATAGCGGCTTCAATTAAGCTTGTATTGACATTATAAGTGGCTAGCTTAATATCAATAAAAACGGGCACAGCGCCATGCTGCAAAATGGGGTTAACCGTGGTTGGAAAACCTGCTGCAACGGTAATCACTTCATCACCTGTTTGAATGGCTCGATCACCGAGTTTAGGAGAAGTCAGTGCGGCAAAAGCGAGCAGATTAGCAGAAGAACCTGAATTAGTAGTTAAGACATGTTTTATGCCAATGAATTCAGCCAGTTTTTTTTCAAAGGCATCATTAAAACGTCCTGTGGTTAACCAGCCATCCAATGCCGAATCGACGATATAACTGATTTCTTGTGTGCCAATCAGTTTACCCGAAACAGGTACGCTACTTTCGCCAGCGATAAACTCAGTTGCTTGATGTTTTTCTTCACAAAAATGCGCCACTTGTTGAAGCACATTAGCTCTTAAAATAGATTCAGATTGACTTGCTTTGACTTGGCTATCTTTCCCAGGATAAACAACAAGTTCAATTTGCTCTCCAGCAAATTCAGCCAAGTCCAATTGCACATGGCCTGTTTCTGAAACCGTTAAAGTCATCCGTTTCTCATTCATTAGCCATTGCCTTCTATTACGCACTCAGAAAAGTCATTGATCTGTGATAAACAAAATTGCTGCATATCAAGTCCATTTTGTTCTGCCTGGTACCAGGCTGCTGTTTTTTCTATTGCTTCTGCTAGTGAGTACTGTTGTTTCCAGTTTAATTTTTCTATGGCTTTACTGCTATCTAATTTAAGTGTATTAGCTTCATGAAGCTGTTGTGAGGAATCCTTTTCCCAGTCTAATTGATCCCAGTGCCTGGTCATTTCTTCTAAAATCCACTGTACTGATTGAATATCTTCTATTTTGGGTCCAAAATTCCAGGCACTGGCATAATCTTGCCCACCATTAAATAATTTTTCCGCTAATAATAAATAGCCAAAAAGAGGTTCTAAAACAAATTGCCAGGGCCGGCTTGCCTGAGGGTTTCTAATTTTTATCCGCTGCCTATTTTGAATGGCTTTTATCAAATCGGGAATTAAGCGATCCTTAGCCCAGTCACCACCACCAATAACATTACCTGCACGGGCAGTCGCTATGGCCACATTATCTGATAAAAACGAGTTTCGGTAAGATGCTATTAATAATTCGCAACAAGCTTTACTGCTACTGTATGGATCATGTCCGCCCAGGGCTTCATGCTCTCGATAGGGCCAGATCCATTCCTTGTTTTCATAGCATTTATCTGTTGTCACCATAACTGCAGCGCGAATACTTTTACATTCCCGCATAGCTTCTAATACATGCAATGTGCCCATAACATTGCTCTGATAGGTTTCAACCGGATTTTCATAAGAATATCGTACCAGTGATTGAGCCGCCATATGTATGACAATATCAGGTTGAATCTTTAAAAATGACTGTTTTACTGCCGATAACTCTCTAATATCAACAGTATAGCTATGCATATTGTTTGCAATATCTGCTTTTTCAAATAGATTGGGCTGACTTGCTGGTTTTAGTGCAATGCCGGTGACTTCTGCAGCTAATTGTTGTAACCATAAAGCTAACCAAGCTCCTTTAAAACCAGTATGCCCCGTTATTAACACTTTTTTTCCTTGCCAGAACGCGTTATTTAGTCCCATGTTTTCCAGGGTGCCCGCCCTGATTCCCATAAATTTTCTAAATAATTTTTATCCCGCAAGGTGTCCATGGGTTGCCAAAAACCTTCATGCTTATAAACAGATAATTGACTTTCCTTAGCGAGCCTTTCCATGGGTTGTTGTTCCCACCCCATAAAATCATTATCAATATAATTGATGACTTTTGGGGAAAGTATAAAAAAACCACCATTAATCATACTGTCATCTCCTTTCGGTTTTTCCTGAAAGGATACAACGCGATCTCCCACAATATTCAATGCACCAAATTTGGCTTGTGGGTAAACTGCAGTTACCGTAGCTAAAGTATTTTGTTTTTTGTGAAACTGAATGCTTTTCGCAATATTGATATTCCCTACACCATCTCCGTAGGTAAAACAAAACAGCTCATCATTTTTTAGATAGTCTGCCACGCGTTTGAGCCTCCCTCCTGTCTGGCTGTTTTCGCCGGTATCAACCAGGGTTACTTTCCAGGGCTCGGCACTATTTTCATGGACTTGCATTTTATTATTGTGCATATCAAAGGTCACATCGGACATATGTAAATAATAATTGGCAAAATATTCCTTAATCATGTAGCCCTTATATCCACAGCAAATAATAAAGTCATTGATACCATGGGAAGAGTATATTTTAAGAATGTGCCATAAAATTGGCTTTCCACCTATTTCGACCATAGGTTTTGGCTTGACGAAAGTTTCTTCGCAAATGCGGCTACCCAGGCCTCCCGCTAAAATCACTGCTTTCATGATGAATAGTTTTTCTCAATTCTTTTCATTATTATCAAGCCTAGCATAAAACGCGCCAAATATTGGATAACACTATTGGCTAGGGTTTTTTTGAAAGTTAAGCAATCTATAACCATGAAGCACATGAAGGATAGAAAAAAGGCGGTAATGGCTCTTCTTCAAGGGCTTCATGTGCTTTATGGTAAAAGAGTAATATTTATTACGTCACTTTAATCACCTAATGGTTAGATCAAACTTACCTACGCAAGATTCACTGTAGCTATTATTTCGTGTAAACATTCATTTCTGCTATTATCTAGATACTGATATTTGAGCCTAGGTTTATGCTAAAAGAACAGCTTCGCCAATACATACGTTACGAAATAGAACTGATCGCGACATTAGTTATCAATAATACCCAGTCTGAACAATGTACTATTCGTGATTTTTGTTCTAAAGGGCTCTTTTTAGAATTTCAGCAAATTAATTGTCATGAACTATTAGTGTCTCAGCAAAAGATTAAAATTCTGTTTTCTGTCAGCCATAACAGTGATACTGAAGACTTTAGTCTGGATGCTGAAGTGATGAATATTCGGGCAAATGGTATTGGTGTTGCCTTTATATCGAATGCTGAGATTGTTTTTGAAGCTCTTAAACAAGAATCAAAAAATACGTTTAGTCTAAGTTCAGCACAGAATCGTCGTAGTAATCCCGTCACTCTATCTAAACAGAAAAACCTGGAAGCGGATTTACAATCCCTGTTGCGAGAAACCCTGGCTCCTATTATTCGAAGATTTATGCTGTACACTGAGCAAGAATTATCAAAAACTGAACAACAGCACAAAGATATTGAATACAGTACAGCTGTAGAAGATGCTATTAATAATCTTGCAATACACCGAGAGGCTTTGGCTGAAAAATTTTGCCATGTTACTGAGAAAACAGCTTATATAACAGTACCCGCATCTACTGAAATTTTAAACGAGGAACCTGAATCATCATTGGCATTGATTGAAAAAAAAGATTTCGAAGACTGGCTAAATTTATCGACCATTATCAGATCTCTGGAGTCTCTTTATGAAAGCCCGCTAAATCAAATACAGATCAAACTGGCTTACATCATAGCTGTTGAAAAAAACCAGGTAATCAATCCTGTCAGTCCGGAAAAATTAGCGGGCAAATTTCGTGAGTCTTTATTTAATATAGAGCTTAATCCAAGAGTCAGACAAACGCTATACAATATATTTGAAGCAACGCTACTTGATTTTTTACCTGAGTTATATGAAAAAATGGATACCATTTTGCTTGGATATGGTGCACCAGAAAAAATAAGCGCCCAATCTCTATGGCTAAAAATTAACCCAGGCACAAATCAATTAGAACAGCATTATCAACCTGCCCATCCCAAAAAGGATGATTTCACAGATTTCCAAACAGACTTGGAAATCACAGATTTTTTAGGTGAGGCTGAATTACCTGATCTGACTGAATTTTCTAAGACTACTGAGACAATAGATGATTCTAGCCACAAGGCAAAATCGGTTATTAATGTAGCCCGAAATTTATTAAATTTAGTAAAAGGGCAAAGCGTTCGCCAGCATCAAACTGAGATAACAAGCTCTCAGCATTATTCAGCAGAAGAAATAGCCTCAGCAATTACACAGCTACAACATAATGATATTTCTGCAACAAACAACCCCGCTACGCTTGAAAAAGAATTATCTGATACTTTAAGTGCATCCTCTGTTTCACCGAAGACTTTATCCCCTATAGAACAAAATAATATTGAGGTCTATGAAAACTTGTTTGAAACCTTGCATAACGAGCAATTACTGGACAAGTCCATTCAGCCTTTCTTGCAACGCATCCATTTACCCCTCCTCGCGCAAGCTATTAAAGACCCAGGTTTTCTTGAGTCCAGTGACCATCCTGCAAGAAAAATAATCAATCACCTGTCCACTCTCGAATCTGCTGTTAAAGATAATAAAATCCTCAAAAACACCCCTATTAAGGAAATTATTGATCAGTTAATGATGAAAATTGCCAATGAATCATTAGCAAACCCGGATGTTTTTGTACAAGTAGAACAGCAACTTAATGAAATCACTAACTCTGTTAATAAATCTGTCGATCAAAACATTAAACGTGTTGTTGATGTTTATCAAGGTAAACAAAATTTAATAAAAGCACGTCAATCCGTAGAGAATGAGTTTAATCGTCGTTTTGGCAACAAAGGGTTAGCAAAAATCATTGTTACTTTACTAGATGCAGGCTGGCAACATTTACTGGTGATGGCACAATTAAATGAAGACAATGATGCCTTTCAGAATTATCTACGCGTTATTATCAATCTAAAAAGCTGGTTGAATGCTCCAGAAACTGCCAGTAAGGAACAAATAGACACGATACTTGAATTTATTGACACACAACTTCAAACCGTTTGTACCAATGCCTTCCTACACAATAAAATTATAACTGAATTAAATGCTCTATTACGAGGAAATAGTATTCAGCAAGAATCTGATGCCTTGCAAACCGTAGCGGTAGAAATTGATAAAAACACACGTAAAGTATTACATCATAAAGTTTATTTTGATCAAGTTGAACAGTTAAAAACAGGTGACTGGCTAAAGTTTGTTCTGGAACTAGAGCCACAAGTATTGCAATTATCCTGGATAGGAGAATTACTGGATGAATTTGTATTTGTTGATCGAAATGGTAGAAAAAAACTTGAGTTGAATTATCAAAAACTGGTTGAATTATTCAACAATGGTGATGTAAGCAAAGTTGAAGACTCTGATTTACCTGTGATGGATAAAGCAGTTAATTTGATGCTGCAAAACATGCATACAAGTGTTATTGACAAAGCAACCCATGATTCAGTGACCCAGTTACTGACCCGAAAAGAATTTATTAAACAATTAAAGCAGGAACTATCGAAGTTTGACGATGTTCAGCGTCTTCTATGTAATATCGAAATTCAGGATTTCAGGATTATCACTAATGCCTGTGGATTATCCGGTGGAGATGAACTATTACAAAAACTGGCTGATTTATTGATAGAACAACTAGGTAAGAAAGAAATTATTGCGCGTCTAGATGACAAGACCTTTTCTATTTTGCTAACAGATTGCTCTACTGAAAAAAGTGATGAGATTATCAATGAACTTCAGTCCAGACTCATTGCTGACCCTTTTGAGTATCAGGACAAAAGTTTTTCCGTAGCGGTAGGGATAGGAATGATGCATTTATATCCCGGTATGGAATATAAAATTGATAGCATTTTACAAAACACAGACTCAGCAACATTCTCAGCAAGCAATGCGGGGCGAAATCGTATTCAGTTGTATAAAGACGACGATGATGTACTCCAGTCTCAATTTGATGAGTTTGAGTGGGTTGGTCGTATAAATCAGGTATTTGCCGATGATCGTCTTTTTTTGCGTTGCCAGAAAATTTCCGCGATAGACCCCGATGTAAGCAGTCATACCCATTATGAAATTCTGTTAGGTGTTAAAGACGAGGATGGAAAAATCATTCCCCCTGATGATTTTATACCGGCGGTGGAACGCTGTCAGCGCATGTCTGAAGTTGATCGCTGGGTGGTACAGAATGTATTTGACTGGATTGAGAAAAATCTTTTTGATTTCGAAATGCTGGATGGTTTTTCCATTAATCTATCCGGCGAATCAATGAATAGCGAGGCATTTTTAGCCTTTCTTAAACAAACATTGACTAGCTGTAATATACCGCTGGAAAAAATTACCTTTGAAATTACCGAAACGGTTGCTGTTGGTAATTTTCAGTTTATTCAGTCTTTCATCAAGCAAATCAAGGAATTTAATTGTAAATTTTCTTTGGATGACTTTGGCTCAGGTTATTCATCTT
>CAZNGU010000100.1:1887-6773 GCA_964572325.1 uncultured Methylomarinum sp. | reverse complement strand
TGCCAATTGCTCTCTAAAACCAGGGTAAAGAACATGGGCGTGTGAGTCTCCAATAATTGCAACATATTGTTCTGCTTTTGATTGTACAGTGGATTTGCAATAATCAAATTTGGGTGACTCTCGTAAAATATCCGTGCTTATTTGAATACAATTATTGTTTTTTGCCGACTCCCGAATAAATTGAACCTGAGTTTTCTTTATATTGGTAAGGTGTGGCCTATCTGGAAGGCCATCTTGTTCTTTGATATATTGTCCTATTCCTGCGATAAAAATAACTAAAAAAAACAAACTAGCAATGACTTTTATATCTGTTTGTTTACGAGCATATACTTCTACATAACGATAAGTAAAATATGACAACATTAATGAAATAAGAAATATCCATATTCCATTTTTTACTACTGATATTCCAAATATATGAGCAAAACTTATTATTGGATAATGCCATAAATATAATGGATAACTTATTATGCCAACAAAAACAAGCACACTCCAGCCCAATAAAAAATCATTTCTATCTTTTAAGCTTATAATCAGTAACGCGACAACTGTAACGAGAAAGAACGTTTTAACTAAATTATAGGTATTTTCTTGATAAAATAATGCTATTGCTATAACCAACCCCGTCCATATAAAGTAATGTGCTTTACCTGTTAACCGTCTGGTATGGTGAAATCGTTCAAGCCAAACCGCCATAGCACCAATTGCTAACTCCCAAAACCTAGTTAATGAGTGAAAAAAAGTATTCGATTCATTATTGAATTTATATGACACATATATTAGAAGTACCCCAATAAGTGGTAGTACGACCAGAAGTCTAAATCTTATAAATAATATAATGAGTAATGGCCATATTATATAAAATTGTTCTTCTATGGATAATGACCAAAAATGCAATAATGGTTTAAGTTGACCACTTTCATCCCAATAACCCGCTTCGTCAATCAATCTAAAGTTCTGATAAAACAAAGCACTGCTTTTTATATGCTTTCCAAGCACTTTTAATTCTTCAGGAAATAAGAATAAATATCCAACAATAGCCGTTGCCGATAAAACAATTATCAGTGCGGGGAAAATTCGTCTTATCCTATTTCTGTAGAATTCGTATAAGCTAAAATCGTTTTTGTCCGACTTAGAGATGATTATCTTAGTTATTAAATAACCAGATAAGACAAAAAAAATATCTACCCCAACAAAGCCAAAGGAAAAGTATTCAGGCCATATATGAAAGAAAACAACCAAAATAATGGCTATCCCTCTAATACCATCTAGTTCTTTTTTATAGGGTAGAGAATGAGGAACCAGTTGCACTGTTGTTAATACTCCAGTGGCAATGAAACAGTGTTACCATCACGTGCAGCAAGGTAGGCAGCAATGAGAACTTCTAAAGATTTCAAACCTTCTCGACCATCGGTTTCAGGCTCAGCATCGCCACGCAATACATCAACAATGTTTTTATAATACAATGGATGCCCAAAGCCGTAGACAGAGGTTGTCTGGTAATTAGCATTTTGTATTTGATCATCATAATCTTTTTGATCTTCAAATTCCCAATGCTGAATCTCATTAACTGCTACACCACCGACCCTGACAGTACCCTTCTCCCCTAAAATGGTAATAGATCCTTCGTAATTTTTTGGATAGGTTAACATGGTTACATTCATAGAACCCATGGCTCCATTACGCCATTTTATATTTAAAACGCCGGTATCTTCTACTTCTATGTCTCTTTCTAATGTTCCCATCATGGCTTGTATTTTATCGACAGGCCCTATTAGCCAGTCGATTAAATCAACATAATGGCTGGCCTGATTCATAAAGGCACCGCCATCAACCTCCCAAGTGCCTCGCCATTTCGCTTGGTCATAATATGTTTGTGGCCGTGTCCAGAAGATATTTAAATTAACCATATATATACGACCAAAACGCTTTTCATCAATTGCACGTTTTAATAGTTGCAGCGTTACATTGCGTCTGTTTTGTTTTACAACAAATAACCTCACACCTGCGGCATCACACGCTTTGACCATTCTAAGCCCATCATTCCACCGTGTTGCCATTGGTTTTTCACTGATGACATGTACGCCAGCAGCAGCTAATTCAATTGTTTGTTCAGGATGAATGCCTGATGGTGTACAAACAGAGACGACATCGAGTTGTTCGTTTTCCAGCATTTCTTTTAATGAGGAATAACCATTGACCTTGTGTTCTTCAGTGGCATGCATTAAGGAATCCAGGTTATTGTCACAAACAGCTATTAATTCTAGGTTATCTGAATGCTTTTCTATGGAAGCAAAATGATTTTTAGAAATACGTCCACATCCAACTAGGCCTATTCGAATTTTACGTTCTGAAATAGCAGTATAACTCTTCATATATTTTTAATCTCCAAAATGGATTGTTTTCAATTGCTTGCTTAAAATAGTTGAACTTTATTCCCTTTCTCATATTATCTTTCCATGAGCATCAATTTCAGCTTTGAGGTGTGCTCCTACTATTTTTATATCAATAATGTCAATTTATACAGTGTTGGAAATAAGTATTTCCTATTACCCAAGAACCGAATCAACATTATCGGAAAAGGTACTATGAAACTCATGGCTAATGCTATTAACAATTTCTTGCAATCTATGAGCAATTAGCATCTTACTTTTACATCATAAAATCTTTAAAACATCTTCATTGTAATCTCGACTTAAGCTTCGGTTATATTGCTCATTTGCAGAAACTTAATGTTCAAAGCAAGCTCGTCAAGTGAGTCAGCTATTGAGAATATTTTTAACACTGGAGTATGCGTGTCTAGTCACGAGGTTATTGCACATGAAGTGATCAATTGTATTGACTGAGTATGTTATTCTGCACCAATTATTTCCTGAATAAAACATTCAAAATCAATTAAGTGCTTGTCTAATATATTTTTTACCACATCAAGAGAAATATTTTGATAGTCATGTACAGCAATGTTTCTGAATCCTACCATTTTTTTCATTTTCTCTGATGTTTTTGCTGAAATAATATGACTCTCTTCAAGTAACGTAAAAACATCTCTTGATGTTTTAGGCACTCCCAGTCTATTAATTCTTATAATATGCGTAGAAAGATCTATGCTTGCTTGAGCGGCTCGTTCTAGATTTAAAATGATAGAGTCCTGTTTGGTATAGTTATTTTTAAGCTCATCTTCAAAATTGATATACTCTTCGCCAATACGTCTAAGACAGCGTCTAATTGTTTCTATTTTATTGATAATAATGTCATCTTTCATGCATAATTTTGTATTATTTCCGCTCTGTCTTCATTAAGCTGTATATAATTAATATAAATACTATCTAGAATACGCTCTATTTCAGCCGATGGTTTTATAAAAAGGGTTTGTCCTTTTGAAACAACTTCAAAACGTAAAACATCATTACTCTTATTTAAGTCGACCAAGTCAACATCACTATTTAAACTTGATGCCAGTTTTTCTTGTATTTCCCACCTTTGAACATTGTTTATTTGTTTTGAAGATAAGAAAGCAATATCAATATCACTTCTATTGGGTTCAAAATATGCATTAATCGCACTACCAAAAAGGATAATCAACTGAATACTTTCTACCTCTGTTTTTAAGGTTTTAATTATTGTTTCTTGTTTAGCTTTATTGATCATTATAGATTGTGTAACGCGATTTCTTATCTTGGGATAACGTTTAGCCTTCACCCTGTTAAATATCTTTTAATGCGATTAATCCATTGCCTGCAAAAATCAATAACGCTTCGTATGTTGCCTTTTTTATTACGGCTCTAATTATTTCTGACTCGATGTTAAGATAATCATGCACTAAGGCATTTCTCATGCCGATAATTTTACGCCATTCAACATCATGAATACCGGCTATTCCTAGTTGAGATAATGTTTCAAAAGCAGAATAGGCATCAGCCGGTGCTGTTTTATTTAAGGCATAGCTCCAATGCTTTGCAATACCAATACATGCTTCTATCAATACTTGTAAAGTTCGTTCAGAGGCTCGATATTCATACCGGCTTAAATCACGTTCTTTAATAATGTCAGTTAAGCCCTGTAATTCACTTTTTAATTCAACAAGGTGTTCTTGCATTGAAAATAAATAAGTATTATCCATAGATTTCCTGTTGATGTTGATAATGGTATAGGTAATCTATTTCCCATTTTGACATAATGCGTTGTTGCTCTTGAAGCTGTCGTGAATAGTTTTTACTCAGCAATAAAGCTCCACTTTTGAGCACTGTCATTGCAATGGGAATGGGCGCAATATTCATATCTAAAACACTTAACTTTCCCTCTTTTAGGTTTAAGTTTTTTTGCCACTCCAGAGCAAGTAATTCAGGTCGTAACCGACGCTCTATCACTTCTTTTTCCCATGCTTTAAAAACAACTGCTAAATCAATATCACTTAGTTTATGTGCTGTTCCTTTTGCGTAAGAACCATACAGCCAAAGAAGTTCTATATTTTCATCTTCTTGAGCCAACTGAATTATTTGGGGTTTGACCTGCTTAAAATTCATACTTATTTTAGAAGCTTATGAATACATTGATTCCATTCCCTGACATTACCAGTGATCAGGAGTTTTTGTAAAATGGTTTACAAGGTTCTGTGCCGGTAAGACAATTTGATTTTTAAACTTTGAATTTAGTCCAATAAATTTTCCATATACTTTTTCGTGTTTTCCATTGTAGCCATAAGACTATCGCTATACTCAAGCACGTCCGCAAATACATTGACCAGTTGATCTTCAATGTATTCATGAACAATGGTATTTCTCATGTCTTTCATTAATCTAAGTTGCTCGATATCCTGAAATAAATTCCGTTTATGAGCACGATTAACAACATCAAGCAATGTCCCTTGATTTTCAAACTCAAATTCA
>CAZNGU010000100.1:0-1787 GCA_964572325.1 uncultured Methylomarinum sp. | reverse complement strand
GTCCTACTACCAAATAAATACAATTTGGCCTGTGGTGACAGTTTAAATAAAGCTGTTTTCAGTGTCTTTATTTCTTGGGGTGAAAGCCTCATTACAGCTCTTTTTGTAAAAAAATTAAAAGTATCAGAACTCTATGACTAAAGATCTATTTTCAAGGTCTTCAATAATAGATTCGGCAATATCCACTAAAAAACCAGGTTGCTTATAAGCGGTTTGCAAAGCATCGGCTAAAACAGTCAAATCTTCTATAATTCGTGGACCATCTGGTTGCTTAATTGTCGCAATTCTAGCCATTGCTCAACCGATGGTAATACACCAATTTTTTCTGCTTTACCCAGATTATCAATAGCGACAATTTTTTTTCACCCAGGGCTTCTAACCATGCCTATAACTTGTTTCACAGAGTTATCCCATTTTGCTGTGCCATTAAATGTATGGGTAGGGTCTTTAAATTAGGGGCAGATAATAATATATCTACCTTTCTACCATGAAACTGCCGTATGAGTTGAGCACTAATTTTAGCGGATAATTCAGCAGGGTGTTCAACTTTTTCCTCAAGTATTATAAGCAAATCAATATCGCCGCCTTTTTTTTCATCATCAACTCTGGAGCCAAACAAGATGATTTTAGTTTTTTTGCCAGTCAATGTTGTAACAAGCTGTTTTATTTTGTGTTTTTGTTGTTCTGTTAAACGCATTTTTATATCCCACTATGCATTAGGTTTACAGTGCTTCTTACTATTCAGATCGATCTAAAAATTAGTAATAAGCAGCAATAAGTTTGTTTTTGTGGTTTTTGCAATCTATACTTCGACATAATTATTCAATAATTTTATTCCTGATACCATGCAAAGTAAAAATGCGCATATTTTAATAGTCGATGATGAGATTTTAAATCTTGAAATTATTTCTGAATATCTCAGTGCCTATGATTATGAAATAAGTACTGCAGAGGACGGCATTATTGCATGGCAAATGCTGGAAAAGTCGCCTACTCTTTTTGACGTTATTTTACTTGATAGAATGATGCCAAATATGTCAGGCATGGAAGTACTGGAAAAAATCAAACAACACCCTATTCTTCGACATTGCCCCGTTATATTCCAGACTGCAAAAGCGAGTTTATCTGATATTAGCGAAGGCATAGATGCTGGAGCTTATTATTATTTAACCAAGCCTTTTGATGAGCAAGTTCTTTTATCTGTTACTAAGACGGCTGTTAATGACTATTTTCTTTTTAAAGAGATTCAAAGTAAATTAAAAGAAACAGAATTTACTATTGGGCAGCTTAAATCCGCTGAGTTTGAATTTAAATCACTAGATGAGGCGCGTTCAATAGCTTCTTTATTATCCCATGCCTGCCCGGAACCAGAAAATATTGCTTTAGGATTAACTGAGCTTATGGTTAATGCGGTAGAACATGGCAATCTAGGTATTACTTATGAAGAAAAATCCACTTTAAATTCAACTGGAAAATGGGAAGAGGAAGTTCGTAGTCGTTTGAATCTACTGGAAAATAAAAATAAGACTGTATGTGTGTTTTTTAAAAGAAATGAAAAAAATATTGCAATTACGGTGATAGATCAAGGTAAAGGTTTTGATTGGGAAAGCTATATGGACTTTGACCCTAAAAGAGTTATGGATAATCATGGTAGAGGAATTGCAGTGGCTAATAAACTCAGCTTCTATTCAGTCGAATATAAGGGGAAAGGAAATGAAGTTTATGCGCAAATTCTTCTGGAATAAGCAAGCAGGAATTTGTTTGGTTCATTTTTTGTAGCTGGGCTC
>CAZNGU010000099.1:0-6774 GCA_964572325.1 uncultured Methylomarinum sp. | reverse complement strand
GGTAATTCCTGCCATTCCTGAATAGCTACATAAGGCGGATTGCTGACAATAACATCATATTTGCAAGAGGGGAGGGTGTTAAACAAATCAGATTGATACAAGTTTAATTGTTCAAATAACTGATGTTTGTCGCAGTTAATCCGGGCCACCTCAAGGGCATCACTGGATAAATCAACGGCATCAATTGTTGCTTCAGGAAAGGCATAAGCGCAAGCAATAGCAATGCAAGCACTGCCTGTACACAGGTCAAGAATATTGGTGACTTGTTGTTCATCTACCCAGGGTTGAAATCGTTGTTCAATTAATTCAGCAATAGGGGAGCGAGGAACCAGTACCCGTTCGTCTACAAAAAAAGATAATCCTGCAAAGGTGGTCTGCTGGGTTAAATAAGCAACCGGTTTTCGTTCTGTAATCCGTCGTTGCAATAAATTCAGGACCTTCTCCCGCTCTACCTTTGTTAAAACAGAATCCAGGTAACAATCATCCAGTTGAGACGGTAAATATAAAGCATGAAAAACCAAAGCGGCAGATTCATGCAGATAAGTTGGCAGGCCATGCCCTAAAAAAACCTGTTGTTCATTAAACTGGCTAGCACCCCAGCGAATATAGTCTCTGATGGTTGTTAAAGTTATGCTAATATCAACGTCTAAAGCAGACGCGCGAGTGCTCATTTATCTTTGATTGTAAGTTTCGGTGAAACCCATAATTTTAAACTAAAATCTATTAACTTGTTTGAATAAACTTTTTTTACATGGCAGTATCAGAGAAAACATCTAAAACAGCAGCCAGCCTGGCAAAAAACCAGTTGTATCAAGATTGCTATAAATTTATGCAATCAGATAAACTGGCTTTGCCGACAATCCCTGATGTTTCAGTTAAAATCCGCCGAGCTATTAATGATGACAAGGCTAATAACAGTAAAATTGCTCGGGTGGTTCAGGTTGATCCCTCTATTACTGCTCGTTTAATACAAATTTCCAATAGCCCGCTGTATCGGGGACGACGAAAAATTGAAAGCTGTCCAGAAGCTTTAACTCGATTAGGTTTAAAAGCATCTCAGGATATTATTACCGCCTTTGCGATGAAAGCGGTATTTAGTGCAAAATCCGCAGTTATTCGGAAAAAAATGCAGGAGTTGTGGGCACACAGTAGTTATGTGGCCTCAATCAGCGCCGTTTTTGCCCATAAAACCCCCGGCTTTGACCCGGATCGAGCCATGCTGGCGGGTTTAATTCATGATATTGGCATTGTACCTATCTTAACCTATGCGGATAAACGGCCTGATATTTTAACAAACCCCAAAGATTTAGCCGATACCATAAAAAACCTGCGGGCTAAAATTGGTGTACAGATTATACGAAAATGGGATTTCCCGGTTGATTTTGAAGATGTTATTAAGCATGCTGAAAATTGGTATAGAAAAGGTGAGGAAAAAGCGGATTATACTGATATTGTCATTATTGCTCAGTTGCATAGTTTTATAGGCAAAATAGATATTAAGAAAATGCCAAAAATGGATGAATTACCCGCCTATAAAAAATTAATGGCAGGTAAACTGGATGCAGATAAAAGTATTAATGTTCTTGATGAGGCTAAAGATGAGATTGAGCATATTAGAAAAATGCTAAGCTAAATGGATATCAACCCCGACCCTTTCCAGGCTAGCATAACATCCAGCCCTAAAGTAGATTTTCTGGATTTAAAGGTCAATCAACAAGTTGCTGTTAAAATTTTAAGTTCCCAAACAGATTTACAAACACTAACGATACAGATTTTACAATCTGCTAAGCCGATACAGGTACAAAGTAATTTACCGGTCGAGACTAAAATCGGGCAACTACTGCAATTATTAGTGACGCAGCTGACACCTGTTACAGCGTTTAAGGTGCTCAATAATGACGATCTTTTATTAAATACAGCTAGCCAATTAAAAACAAAGCCGCTAATTCTTAAACAAATACAATTGGCTCCAGAAATACCCATTAAAACAGCCAATAAATTAACTCTACCAACACTGCCCGATAATGATTTTGTCACTGCAAAAATTATCGCTATTAGTAGCGATAAAATTCAGTTAAGGCTTTCAGCTCCGGTTGATGCTCAAAATTACTCGTATAATAATAGCGACCGACCCCAAAGTTCTTCTCCTGCCCGACCAGCTGCAACGCTAAGTAGCGGTGCTAATGAAAAAACGGCTAAAACAATCCTTGAGCCTACTTATATTTCTATTAGTAAAACTCAATTAACCCAGATGCAAACGTATAGTAGTGGTTCTGATAAGCCAGCCATTGATCCATTCAAAGGCTTTGAAGTCGGGCAGCAGCTAACACTTGAAGTAAAAAAAACGGAGAAAAAGATCGACTATAAGATTGTTGATACAAAGCCTCTGGCATTAATTAAGCAACAGATTATAGCAGCCAAAGTACTGGATGTTACTCAAAATAGAATTCAGTTGTCTTTTAATCATTTAACGCTAAGCAATAGCAATGAGAGGCAAAATTTAGCTGCCAGCACTTCCATTATCAACATCAGTAAAGCTCAATTAAGCCCTTTTCCATTAGCAATAGAAAAAGGCCAGGAAATAAAACTTGAAGTTGTTAAAACAGGACAACAAGCAGAATTTAAATTATTGAGCGAACAACAATTTCAGGATTTAAAAATCCAGCAGACATTTAAACAGGTATTACCCACTCAGGAACAGCCTCTCATGCTGCTTGATTTGTTGCGCAATAATCTTTCTGTATTGCAAAAAAGCGAAACTATTTCCAAGACTTTAAAACGTTTGGCCAGAGAAATAATCGATAATCTACCCGCAACAAAAAATATTACCAATGCTAAGCAAATTAAGCAATCAATGAGTCAGTCAGGCTTATTTATGGAGGCTAATTTAGCCGGTCTTATAGGCAAACAAAGTATGGTTTTTCAGCAGGATTTTAAAGCTAGGTTACTAAGGTTGAGCCATGCTTTAAAACAGGAAATATCAATAAAAAAAGGGCAAAAAATAGACAGTAATGAACTGAATTTACTCAAAGAATTACAACAAAAAATAGAAAGCACTTTGGCAAAAATCATTCTTAATCAACTCAGTTCTTTACCTAAAGATGACCTTGCAAGACAATTATGGATTCTTGATTTACCGTTTCTTAATCAGGAGCTTGCTGATACAGTCGGTATTGAAATAAATCATGAACAAGCCAGACGTGCAGATGAAGAAGCACAGGAAAACTGGTCGGTCACCATTACAATAACCCCGCCAGGATTAGACACTATTCATTGTAAAGTGACTTGCTTTAATGAAACCATCAATACCTTTTTCTGGAGCGAACAACAAGAAACGGTCAGTAAAATTAATCAACATTTAGATATGCTGAAAAAACAATTTGAAAAAGCTGGGATAAATACTGGACAGTTTTCTGTGCACCAAGGGAAACCGACTAAAGAAGCTCATTCCAATGTGTCAGAGCAGGGCTTAATAGATCAGCGTATTTAGGAGTAAGGATTTCGTAACTTTCGGTTTTTGACTTGTCTTTTGACTCCACAGTCGTAACCGTGCGAAGTATACTTAAATGACTTTTGCCGGGTGAAGCTGCATATAATAGCCAAATAAGCTAGGGCTACGTTCTTGCAATTCTGCTCTTTGAGAAATGACGGTATCATTAATTTCAGTATTGCCATTAATAAGCAAGGCTATTATTAACTGCAAAATATCACATTCTTTTATCTCAAAAAGTGCTGTATTTTTTGTTAGTGCAGCTTTGTTCATAACTAGCCAGGCTGGAAATAATGAAGTACTCAGTTCTGGTTCCAGTTCACAGAAAGATTGCCAGTCAATAAAAAGTATCCGGTTACAGCTTTGTTTTACCAGTTTTTCAGCCTCTTCAGGAAACAAGATAAATAATTTAAACCAAGTAGCTATTCCGTGCTGCTCCTTATCTAGTTTAAAACAAGCTTCTGCATATCTGAATAATAATAGGGGTTTTTTGTTCCAGTTATTTTCTATTTCAATAGAGGATATAACTTTTGGCCAGAGAAATCCTTTTGAAGCCGTATAACTAAGATGAATATCAGGGTGTTTAGCATTAAAAACCTGACCGTCAATTTCTGTAGAAACCTTATGCCATAAGGGTGTGATAAATTCATGGGTCTGCCTGCCAAAAACTTCAAAAGCTAAAACAGTTGTTTTTTGTAAGCACTTTATTTTTTTATCGCTATTTAAATCAGATTGCAAGACCTTTTTTTCAAGGTTTATTAAATGTAGAAAGTGTTGGAATTTTTCCAGGTTTGACTGTTTTAACTGGCTTAATAAACGAGGGATTTCATTGGCTTGTTTGTTAATAATTGCCTTTTTTAAATCAAACTCAGTACAAATTAAGGCGCTATCAAAAAACAAGTCCATTTGTATTTGATCTTGAGGGGGTTCGAAAACAGTACGAAAAATAATATCGTTTGCCGGAGTGCGGCTAAAATAGAGTTGCTGGCCTGTTTTGGAGGCATAATGCTGAGTTGATGCTTCACAGTTTTGTGATTGAGCATATTGATACGCTTGACCGAGTAGTGAAAGCAAGGCTTGGCTTGTTTTGCTAAAATGGTCTTCTAAATAGGCTATATCTCCCAGTCGCCAGCTCTGATAAGTTTTATAATCAATATAAGCTTCTCTCAATAACCAATTGAGAGGGGAAAAAACACCTTCTTCAAAAAGCAGTAAATCAACTAGATTGACGACGCTAGAATCAAACGTTTTTTTCGACATTCGAAAACCATTAGAGGAATAGTTTATTTGTTAATGTATGCCTGAAGATTAGGCATTATTGACTGAGCTGTTTTTCAATCTCTGCAACACTTTTTTCTAATGCTTCCAGTTTGGATCGGGTTTTTGCTAAAACTGCTTTTTGTACTTCAAATTCTTCTCGTGTTACCAAGTCAAGTTTACCCAAAGCCCCTTGCAAAATAGCATTGAAATTTTTCCCCAGGTCTTCTTTCACATTAAGCAGTCCGGCAGGAACAGCATCTGCCAGACGATTGGCAATATCATCAATTGATTTTGGATCAAACATAAATTTTTCTTAGTCCGTATTTTCTAAAAGTATTAATTCTTGTATGCTGAGCATTCTAACATATCTAATATTGAGAACATGTTATCGTAGTAAAATAAAGGAGAGAAAATGAAAGTAGGAATGATTGGATTAGGGGCAATGGGTGTGGGCATGGCAAGGAATTTAGCGAAAGCCGGTTTGTTAAAATATGTCTACAATAGAACTCTGAACAAAGCAGAAAAATTAGCAAAGGAATTAAATGTAGGATATAGCATTTCTCCACAGCAATTAGCTGCACAAGTCGACATTATTCTGATTTGTGTTTCGGCTGATGAAGATGTTTTACATATAGTGAATGCAATTGTCGAAACGATCAGGCCAGAAGTAATCGTTATCGACATGTCGACTGTCAGTAATGAGACAGCAAAAAAAGCGGCTTCATTGTTATCAATAAAACAAGCGTATTTTCTTGATGCTCCGGTTTCTGGGGGTGTTGAGGGTGCAAAAAACGGAAGCTTGGCAATGATGGTCGGGGGTAATAAAAATACCTTAGAAAAAGCCAGGCACATTCTTGACGTTATCAGTTCTAAAATTATATATATGGGTAATACCGGAGCAGGACAGAGTACCAAAGCAGTAAATCAGATTATGGCGGCAGGAATCAATCAGGCAGTAACAGAAGCCTTGGCTTTTGCTCAGGCTCAGGGTTTAGAGATGATACAAGTGATTGATGTTGTTTCTGCAGGCGCAGCAGGTAACTGGTTTCTCCAGCATCGTGGAGCAAGTATGACCCAAGGTGATTTTGAAGCGGGTTTTAAATTGGCTCTGCATTATAAAGACCTGAAAATCTGTCAAGCCATGGCAAAACAAAAAAAATGTTCAACAGCTGTTATTGATAAAACGCTGACTGATTATAAAGAGTTATTGGAGCAGGGGTTTGGAGATGAAGATATATCTGCTTTGTATCGTTTAAAACGAAATTGATACTGATACTGAGGATTAATGACGGTGCTCAATAGGGTAAAAGTATTTTTTGTTAGAATATTAGGGGCGGGTTAAAATTAACCTAACCCTTATTACAGTTTTTTTAAGTGACAGATGTCAATCAGCATTCAGGATTTTTTACGAGCAAATTCTGACCTTATTTGCACTTTTATTTGCATTTTCATAGTAGGCAGGGTAGCCTATCTACTAGAAGAAAACCTAGGTAATCTAAAACCTGGCATGTCTGTATCTGGCCTTTTGTTTGGCACTGTCAGAGCACACGGGGAAAATGAACATTGTGAAAACAACTATTCTGCTGTCTCGATCTAATACCAAAAATGCTAAGCTTAGATGCTTTCTATGCTTATTGGTTTGCTTTTCCCTATTGGCTTCAATGCCTACTTATGCTGATTCCCAGCGTATTGTTGATTATGTGTACGATGGTGCAGGCAATATCATTTCTGTCCGTTCAGGGCTAAACCTTGGTCCACCTGATGTTACTAATTTATCTCCCGCATTTATTCATAAAGGTAGTTTTGCCTTTGTAAGCGCAACCGGTGTTAATTTGCTACAAGCAACGGTTTCCACTTCAACACCGGGATTGAATATCATAAATATCGAAAATATTTCTGCAACAGAAATATTTATTGCTTTATTTGCCGATAATTCAGTAAGCATCGGCGCTGGCTTTTTAACATTTAGCACACGTCTCGGTAGTGACATTGAGACTATTGCGATTGCAGATCGAACTCCGGTA